>JAKDKP010000300.1 GCA_030453285.1 Propionibacteriales bacterium | reverse complement strand
TCTTCCACTCCTGGTCCGCACAGGACGAGATCTCGCCGATGCCGATCGCCTCGGCGTCCGGCGCGTCCTTCCGGGACTACGAGGGCAAGGAGTACCTCGACTTCTCCTCTCAGCTGGTCTACGCCAACCTGGGCCACCAGCACCCGCGCCTGGTGCAGGCGATCGCCGACCAGGCGTCCACCCTGGCCACCGTCGCCCCCGGGTTCGCCAACGACGCCCGCTCGCAGCTCGCCGCGATGATCGCCTCGGTGGCCCCCGGGGACCTCAACCACGTGTTCTTCACCAACGGCGGCGCCGAGGCCAACGAGAACGCCGTCCGTATGGCGCGTGCCCACACCGGACGCCGCAAGGTGATGAGCATGTACCGCTCCTACCACGGGGCCACGTCCACCGCGATCAGCCTCACCGGCGACCCCCGCCGCTGGGCCAATGAACCGTCCGACGGCTCTGTCGTGCACTTCTTCGGCCCCTACCGGTACCGCTCACCGTTCCACTCCGACAGCGCGGCGCAGGAGTGCGGGCGGGCCCTGGAACAGCTCGAGCAGCAGATCATCCTCGAGGGGTCCGACACCGTGGCAGCGATCGTCATGGAGACCGTGGTGGGGACCAACGGCATCCTCGTCCCGCCGGACGGCTACCTCGCCGGGGTGCGGGAGATCTGCGACCGCTACGGCATCGTGTACATCGCCGACGAGGTCATGGCCGGTTTCGGACGCACCGGACAGTGGTTCGCCGTGGACAACTGGGGCGTGACCCCCGACCTGATCACCTTCGCCAAGGGCGTGAACTCCGGCTACGTGCCGCTGGGCGGTGTGGTGATCAGCGAGAGGATCCGCGAGGTCTTCGCACACCGCGCCTTCCCCGGTGGCCTGACGTACTCCGGCCACCCGCTGGCCTGCGCCGTCGGCGTGGAGTCCATGCGGGTGATCCGGGAGGACGGGATCCTGGAGCGCGTGCGTGACCTCGGCGAGCGCGTGGTCGGCCCGCGGCTGGCGGAGTTCGCCGAGAAGCACCCGGTGGTCGGCGAGGTGCGCGGCCTGGGCCTGTTCTGGGCGATCGAGCTGGTACGCGACCGGGACACCCGTGAGCCCCTGGTGCCGTTCAACGCCGCCGGCGAGGCGAACGCGCCGATGGCGGAGTTCACCGCGCTGTGCCAGCAGCAGGGCGTGTGGCCGTGGACGCACTTCAACGGCGTGCACGTGGGCCCGCCGCTGGTCATCGACGAGGACGACCTGGTCCGCGGGCTCGACGTCATCGACGCCGCACTCGGCGAGCTCGACCGTCACGCACGTTAGGGCGACGCCGTACTCCCCTCAGGGGGAGTAATACTCTTTCCAGGGTAAACGAACACCACATCTGCACGAACACCATTGGCATCAACGGACCGCGGAGGAACAGCATGCCGACAACCACCACCGACGACGAGGCCGACTTCCTCGCCGACTTCCACCACACCACCACCTACGGGGCCACACCCGCCGGAGGCATCGACCGGCAGGCCGGCACCCCCGACCACGGCGACGTGCGCGCCTGGTTCCGGGAGCGGGCCACCGGGCTCGGGATGACCGTGACCATCGACGCCATCGGCAACCAGTACGCCACCTACCCGTGGCTGCCGGACGCCCCCAGCGTCCTGGCGGGCTCGCACCTGGACAGCCAACCGCTGGGAGGACGCTTCGACGGCACCTACGGTGTCGTCGCGGCGCTGCACGCCGCCGCGCGGCTGGACCGGGACGTGCGGGCGGGACGCCTGACCCCACGCCACAACCTCACCGTGGTCGACTGGTTCAACGAGGAGGGCGCACGCTTCGCCCCGTCGATCATGGGCAGCTCCTCGATGGCCGGGATCAAGGACACCGCGGAGCTGCTCGAGGTGACCGACCCCGACGGCGTGACCGTGCGTGAGGCCCTCGAATCCATCGGCTGCCTCGGCTCCGACCCCGCGCCCGAGGTCGCCTCCTACGCGGAGATCCACATTGAGCAGGGCCGCATCCTGGAGCGCGAGCAGGCCACCGTCGGCGCGGTCACCCAGAGCTGGGACACCCGCAAACTCGTCGTCACCGTCCACGGTGAACAGTCCCACACCGGCGCCACGGTGATGGCCGACCGCCACGACGCGCTCGTCGCCGCAGCGAAGATCGTGGTGATGACCGAGGACGTCGTCGCCGACTACACCCCGGAGTCCATCGTGACCTCCGTCGGCCAGTTCTCCGTCCTGCCCAACTCGCCGATCGTCGTCCCGCGCGAGGTCAACCTGGTCATCGACCTGCGGGCGTCCGACGCCGCGGACGTGACCTCGGCGCGCAGGACACTCGTCGACGCGATCGCGGCGCTGGCGGCCGACCGTGACCTGCGCATCGACGTTGAGGACTTCGACGTCCGCGCCGTCCAGCGCTACCCGCTCGACGGCGTGGAACTCGTGGAGAAGGCCGCGGCGGACGTCGGGGTCGGGGCCCGGCGCATCGCGACCCTGGCCGGGCACGCCTCGGTGGCGATGGACAGGATCGCGCCGGCGGGCATGATGTTCATCCCCTCCGTCGGCGGTGTCTCCCACTGCGAACGCGAGTTCTCCACCGATGAGGACATGGTCCGGGGCACGGACGTGCTGACGGACGTCGTCGCACGCCTCGTCGCCGGCGACCTCGACGACACCACACCCGGCGAACCGCTCGCCGAAACCACTACCGACACCACCAACCACAGGTAGGACACCATGCACCTCACACCACAACACTGGCTCCTGGTCATCCCGGCGCTCGCACTGCTGCTCACCCCGCTGTTCCCCTTCGTCAACACCGCCACCCTCATCCTCGGGTTGCCGGTCATGGTGATCTGGGTCGGTGGCTGGGCGATCGCCACCTCCGTCCTTCTCGGGGTGCTCTACAGCCACGAGCCCGAGCTCGCCGACGACATCCCCGACGAGTACCTGACGGAATCGCCGGCCGGAACGGAGGCGACGGCATGATCGCGGCAACCATCATCGGGATCGCGCTGATCGCGGTCCTGGCCTTCATGGGGCGGCGTCAGTCGCTCAACACCCACACCGGATGGTCGATCGGCAACCGGGGGATGAGCAGCCTCACCACGTTCTTCCTCCAGGCCGGCGCGATCTTCACCAGCTTCACCTTCCTCGGCATGTCCGGGCTGACCGTACTCGGCGGGGTGTCGGCGACGTACCTGCCCGCCTACCTGGTGCTCGGCTACGTCGGCATGTTCCTCATCGGCCCGGTGATCTGGAAACTCGGCAAGATCTTCAACTACCACACCAACGCCGACATGGTCGGGCACCAGTTCCGCAGCCCGCTGCTCGGCAAGGTCGTGGCCGTGGTCTGCGTGGTCTTCTTCATGCCCATCGTCCAGGTGCAGATCGTGGGCCTGGGGACGATGTTCTCCTTCGCCACCGGAAACAAGTCCGCCGGCACCGCCAGCATGGTGGTCTCCACGATCCTCATCCTGCTGTTCGTCGCCTGGGCCGGCCTGCGTGGCGTCGCCACCGTGGCCTACTTCAAGGATGTGGCGATGGTCGTCGCGCTGGTCGTGGTGCTCGCCGGCGTACTGGTCAACTACACCGGTGACGGAGGCATCGGCGGAGTGATGGACCAGGCGCAGGAACTGTTCACCGTGCAGTCCGGCACCGGAACCTACGGGATCGTCTGGTTCATCACCAGCGTGATCGTCAGCGGTGTCGGCCTCGGCGCGATGACCCTGCCGGAGAGCTGGCCGGCGGTCCTGTCCGCGAACAGGTCCCGGGCGGTCTCGAAGAACCACGTGATGCTGCCGATCTACACCCTCGCGACCTTCATCCCGATCGTCATCGGCTTCTACGCCGCGCGCTACGTGACCGTCGGGGAGGGCGAGGAGAACTCGGCGATCCTGTCGCTGGCGGCGGACTCCCTGCCCGGCTGGCTGATGGGTGCGGTGTTGATCGCCGGCATCTCCTGCGCCATCGTTCCCGCGGCGCACTGCGTGCTGTCGATCGCCACCCTGATCTCCTCCAACCTGGTGCCGGTCTCGACCTCCGGGCGAAACCAGCTCACGGTGGGCCGCGTGGCCGCCGGTGTGGTGCTGCTGCTGAGCCTGGGGCTCTCGCTGGCGCGCCCCGACCTCATGGCGAACCTGTACCTGCTGACCTACGCCGGACTCACCCAGCTCGCCCCGGTGAACATCCTGTCCTGCACGCGCACCAACCGCGTCAACGCCACCGGCCTGCTCTGCGGACTCGTCGTCGGCGTGGGCGTGGTGATCACGTGCACCTTCACGGGGATCTCCGTGTGGGGGA
>JAKDKP010000299.1 GCA_030453285.1 Propionibacteriales bacterium | reverse complement strand
ACAGCCTTTCTGAGGTGATCGCGGAGTTCGGCCTCGACGAAGCCGAACTCATGGATGAGGGGGAAACCGGGGATGAAGCGCTATGACGTTGAGTTGACGCGTGGGGCGCGAAAGGATCTCGAAGGGTTGGAGAGCTCGCAACGTAATATGGTGCTGAAGGCACTGGTGAAGTTGCAGAGCGAACCATTCGAGCGCGGATTCCGGCTGGGACGTCGGCAGGGCGGCGACCTGACCGGCCTGTTCAAGTTGGTCGTGGGGAACAGGACGATCCGGGTGATTTACGAGGTCAACGAGGATAACCGGATCACGATCGTCTGGGTCATCGCGCAACGGAGTGATGATGAGTGCTACGAACTTGCCTACTCCCGGATTCCTGCGATCGGTTCATCGGGGCACCGCGATCGGATCCGCTCCCTGCTCGACAACGCTTTCGGCAGGAGTTCGGGCGACTGACACCGGGGTTCGCGCCTACAGTGGCCGACATGACGGCGGACAGATCACGCGAACAGGACAGTGGCACCCACTTCTACGAACCCGGGGTCGGCACCGGGCTGCCCCATTCGCCGTTCAACGCGATCATCGCGCCGAGACCCATCGGGTGGATATCCAGCCGTTCGGCGGACGGCGTGCTCAATCTGGCGCCTTTCAGTTTCTTCAACGCCTTCAACTACGACCCGCCGATCGTCGGGTTCGCCAGCAACGGGCCGAAGGACAGCCTCCATAACGCCGGGAGTACCGGGGAGTTCTGCTGGAACCTGGTGACCAAGGAACTCGCCACGGCGATGAACGCCACGTCCGCTGTCGTCCCGCCCGAGGTTGATGAATTCGACATCTCGGGGCTGACACCTGCGGCCTCGATAATCGTCGGGGTGCCGCATGTGGCGGAGTCGCCGGTCGTCTTCGAATGCCGCACCACCCAGGTCGTCCCGCTCCAGACCCAGACCGGTCATGTGACTGCGACAAGCATGGTCTTCGGCGAAGTCGTCGGCGTCCACATCGACCAGTCGCTGCTGGTTGACGGTATCTACCAGACAGCGCTGGCGGATCCGGTGCTGCGCGCCGGTGGTCCGTCGGACTACTTCACCCTCGCCGAGGAGAACCGGTTCCAGATGGAACGTCCGGAGGCGGGATAACTATGGTCGGCCTACTTCAGTTTGTCCCCCAGTAGGTCAACGATGTGCTCTGCCAGCCACACGTTCGTCAGCGGCGCGGGGGAGCGCAGCCCCACGGCCATCGTGCCCGGGAACGGGTCATCATCCGACAACTCTAACGGGAAGGCCAGGTCATTCTGGACGGCAGGGAGATTCTGGAATGCCTGGCTCCCGCTCAACGTCGGCATTCCGCCGGAGGGGTCATAGATGAACATCACGTCTGCAGCGAGGTCAGCGTAGCGTTCGCCGCTGACAACGTCGGTGTTGGTGAATTCCTCCGCCTTCTCGAACGGTTGGAAGCCGAGTTGGGCGAAGAACTCTTCGCCGGGTGATCCTGCAAATGACTCGACATCGACGTTGTCGCCCTTATCCGAGATGAAGTTCGCGCTGTACTCGGCGAACTCCGGGTTCTCATCGCGGATGGCCTGGATGGCGTCGTCGTGGGTTGACTCGACGTCTGCCGCAGCCTCTGCGAGGTCCGTGGCCTCACCCAATCGGGCCAACTGTTCGCGCCAATCCGTTCCGTTCTCGCCCCAGGAGTAGCTATAGGCAAGGACAGGCGCGACCTGTGACAACTGGTCGAAAACACTTTGTTCGGTGGTGTTCACCACGATCAGGTCGGGGTCCTCCGCCGAGATGGACTCGACGGGCACATTGCCGTCGACAGGTTCGAGAATGGTGTCGATGTCATCTGCCCCGTACTCGGAGAGGAAGGAACTGAACTGCTCCCAGTCGTTCGAGGCGATCGGGGTGATCCCGAGCGACAGTGCAAGCTCGGGGCCCAGGCCGCGATAGGCAACGATCTTCTCCGGACGATCCTCCAAGGTCGTGGAACCATACTCGGTATCCAGCTCAAGAGGGTATTCGGTGGTTCCTTCCCCGGCGGGCAGACGGGATGAGGCGTCTGACGCATCATCTGCGTCGGAACTGCAGGCGGTCACCGTGCCGGCGACCAGGACAAGGCCGAACAGGGGTGCGGCTAGTTTCTTCAGGCTATGGGTCAACATGAAACATCATGGTAGGGTTCGCTAATGATCGACTATGTCGTCAGCAGACATATAATGAACCCTTGAGTCCGGGAGGTCCCGTAGTGCGGAGTCTGGCACCGTGCTGGCTCGGTACGGTCACTGTTCACAGTGACAACCACCTTTACTACGTTGTCCGGGGACGCGCTCGCGTCCTAGTCGACGGCAGTGCGTATGACCTGCGGGAGGGTGACGCCCTGTGGATTCCTCCGGGCATCCCGGTCAACCAGATCGCCACCGACCGGGAGACCGTCGCTTTCACCGTCCTGCTGCCTTCGACAGATTTTCCGGACGCTGCATCCGCAGCCGTGTGTAGGAAGCTCCCTGGTGCGATGGTGGACGTCCTGCTGCATCTCTTCTCCCGCTGGATCACCCCTCCGTGGCAGGAACCAGGAACAACAAGGGAGATACTGGATGCGCTGCGGGCCACGTTCTTCAGCGACGGGGCCCGGTCGGTGAGTTTTCCACCGATGCCGACGACTGCCGCCGTATCTCACGTCGCACGCCAACTTGCCGACGATCCTTCCGATCCCCGGAGTATCGAGGATTGGGCAGGTGAAGCCGGAATGAGCGTCCGGCACTTGACCAGGTTGTTTATGGCAGAAACCGGCATGTCGTTCAATAGGTGGCGATCCACGGCACGAGGAGCTGTGGCTGCACGATCATTGTCGCGCGGTGCGACGATCGCTGAGGCGGCAAGGCTCAGTGGGTATGCGTCGACGGCATCGCTCTCCCACGCACTTCAGCGGCAACTGGGGATGTCTCCCGGCATGCTGCGAAGTACGACAGGCATCGGGCAGATACCGGCTGACAAGACGGCACCACGGGTTCCGGCGGGAAGAATGCTGCCGATCGTCAATGCCCGACATGTCCTGGTGTGGATGGCACGGGGGAGTGCTCGTGTTCGTCTCAACAATGGGCAGGTCACTCTCGCCCGTGGCGACCTGCTGTGGTTGCCTTCCGGAGTGTGGCACGACCTGTCCACCGATCCAGGCGGGGTGATCCTGCCGGTCGGCTCACTTCCCACGGAATTCCCGCTGTCCCGGAAGAATGTGGTCGCCTTTCGGCCTGCCGGAAGCTCAGAGACGGAACTGCTCTACCGCGCTGCGGTGAGCCATACGTTGGTCCGCCCGTACCCGTGGAACGCCGCAGAATTCGCTGGCGGACTCACTGAGCTGCTTCCATCGGCGAATACAGCGCAAGCGCCCCCGGAAGCTTCTTCCGCTAAGGTGGCACGAATCCTGCGCGAGACACCGTCGACATCCGATTCCCTCACCCGCTGGTCAGTGAGGCTTGGAGTCCCCCGGCGGGACTTGGCCAGAGCGTTTCAGAGGGTGACCGGCAGTTCATACCGGCAGTGGTCCGTTGAGCGGAGGATGTCCGTGGCACGCGCGATGCTGCGCCGCCCCACGAGTTCCGTGTCCGACGTGGCCGTCCGGGCCGGATACGGCAGTGTCGTTTCCTTCGTACGGGCATTCAGGAACCGCAATGGTATGACTCCGGGTGAGTTCCGGATGATTCATCTCAGACGTGAGGTGTTCGACGCGGTGGAGTGAGTGCGACATCAGTTCCAACTCACCACACCGCGCACCGTGTCCACCCCGTCCGATACTCTAAGGTGGTTCGCCGACACCATGATGAAAGGCCCTGATGCCACGATGAGCACGAAAGCCTCGCGACGCTGGATCTACGGTGGATCTGTCGCGGCCTTTGCCGTCGTGGTGGCGCTCATCATCGTGGTTGCGCTGATCCTGGACAACCGCAACCCCTACAACATCGCCGACGCCGAGACGCCCGCCCCGGCCACGCCGGTACTGGAACCCGCAGTGTCCGGTGGGGATGCGCCTGACGTGGACGACGAACTCCGGGAGGTGGCGTCCGACCCCGATCTGGGCACCCTGTCCGGCCACGTCACCGACATCGCCACCGGCGAGGAGGTGTGGTCGACCCGCGCCGACCGGATGCTGGTGCCGGCCTCGGCGACGAAGCTGGCCACCGCGGCCGCTGCACTGACCACCCTGCCCGCCGACCAGCGAGTGTCGACCCGGGTACTGCTTGGCGAGACCGAGGGGCAGATCGTGGTCAAGGGCGAGGGGGACATCAC
>JAKDKP010000298.1 GCA_030453285.1 Propionibacteriales bacterium | reverse complement strand
ACGACTTCCGCATCCAACACGACACCATGGGCGAGGTCCGCGTACCCGCGGCAGCGCTCTACCAGGCGCAGACCCAGCGCGCCGTGGAGAACTTCCCGATCTCCGGCACCCCGATCGAGCCGGCGCTGATCTCGGCGCTTGGCCAGATCAAACGAGCCGCCGCGGCGACCAACGCCTCCCTCGGCGTGATCGACGCCGCGATGGCAGACGCGATCCAGGCCGCGGCCGAGGAGGTGATTGCCGGGGACCACAACGACGAGTTCCCGATCGACGTGTTCCAGACTGGTTCGGGCACCTCGTCCAACATGAACACCAACGAGGTGGTCGCGACCCTGGCCGGGCAGAAGCTGGGCGACACGGTGCACCCCAATGATCATGTCAACGCCTCGCAGTCCAGCAACGACGTGTTCCCCTCCGCGATCCACATCGCCACCACCCAGTCCTTGATCAACGACCTGGTGCCGGCCCTGCAACAGTTGCAGAAGTCCTTGGCGGGCAAGGCTGACGAGTTCGCCGAGGTGGTGAAGTCGGGCCGTACCCACCTGATGGATGCCACCCCGGTCACCGTCGGCCAGGAGTTCGGCGGGTTCGCCGCGCAGGTCGCGTACGGTGTCGAGCGCATCGAGGCCGCGTTGCCGCGGATCGCCGAACTGCCGCTGGGTGGTACGGCCGTCGGCACCGGGATCAACACCCCGGCCGGGTTTGCCGACCAGGTGATCGCCAACATCGCCGACAACACCGGCCTCCCGCTGACCGAAGCGCGCAACCACTTCGAAGCCCAGGGTGCGCGCGATGGTCTGGTCGAGGCGTCCGGCGTGCTGCGCACCATTGCGGTCAGCCTCACCAAGATCGCCAACGACATCCGCTGGATGGGGTCGGGTCCGCGCGCCGGACTCGGCGAGATCGCCCTGCCCGACCTGCAGCCCGGCTCGTCGATCATGCCCGGAAAGGTGAATCCGGTGATGTGCGAGGCAACCCTGATGGTGGCCGCCCAGGTGATCGGCAACGATGCGGCCGTCGGTTTCGCCGGGGCTTCGGGCAACTTCGAACTGAACGTCCAGTTGCCGCTGATCGCCCGCAACGTGCTGGAGTCGATTCGTCTGCTGGCCAACGTTTCCCGGCTGCTCGCCGAGCGGTGCGTGGACGGCATCACCGCCAATGTTGATCACTGCCGCCAGCTCGCCGAGTCGTCGCCGTCGATCGTCACCCCCCTCAACAAATACATCGGGTACGAGAACGCCGCAGCCGTGGCAAAGCAGGCCCTCAAACAAGGCAAGACGATCCGCGAAGTGGTGATCGAGAAGGGCCTGGTCGACGACAACGCGACCGAGAAGTCCGGCAAGCTCACCACCGAGCAGCTCGACACCGCCCTCGACGTGCTGTCGATGACGCGGCCACCGCAGCTCAAGGGGTGATCGGCACTGGAGTTGATCTTCCCCGACCTGCGAGCACGAACCGCCACGAGCTCTGGGGACAACGCTTGCCGAATGGCGCTCGATGTGCTCCACGATCGCCATTCCATGGAGCCGGCCCGAACCTTGCCAGCTGCCCCTCTGGTGTGATTGCGTAACGCATCACTGTGGAGCTCGACGCGAGTCCCGCAGCGACAGGGAAGCCGCCTCATCCTCGGATGTGGGTGCCGTGGCCCACGGGCACGACGCCGTACGGTGACCTTGGTCTGACGCATGGGAGGGCCCCTGGCGTCACGTCAGTCCCGGCGCACCAACGTGGGTGCGACGTCGGGGGAAAGAGAGCCGACCGCGTGTCCGCATCCGATGCCGACCACAAGCCCAAGGCGACTCCTACGTCCCGAACCTCCACATCTCGAGACGCTCCGCCCGAGAGGCGTGCCTCGGCAACTGGCCGGAACAGGAGCTCCCTCACTCCGCTGCGGAAGCGCAATCTTCGCCTCGGTCTGCTGTTCATCTCCCCGTGGATCCTCGGGGTGTTGATCTTCATCGTCTATCCCGTCGGCTACTCGCTGGGTTTGAGCTTCACCCGCTACTCCGGCATGACGGCCCCCACCTGGGTTGGCCTGCAGAACTACGTGTCGGCCTTCACCGATCCGCTGGTGGCCAAGGCGTCAGGCAACACCCTGTTCTATGCCCTGCTCGCGGTGCCACTCGGTCTGCTGGTCGCACTGTGCCTTGCCCTGGCGATGAACCGCAACGTGCGTGAGGTCGCGCTCTATCGCACCATCTTCTACACCCCCTCCCTGATCCCCGCGTTCGCGATGTCGTTCATCTTCATCGTGTTCCTGAACCCGCAGTTCGGCCTCTTCAACCAGATCCTGGGTGTGTTCGGCGGACCGAAGGTCAACCTGCTCGGCGATCCGACAGGAGTCAAGATCGCGCTGATCCTGATGGTGCAACTGGGCGCCGGCAACGCGGCGTTGATCTTCCTGGCCGGGTTGCGCAACATCCCCAAGACTTTGTACGAGTCCGCGCGTGTCGACGGTGCCAGCGGCTGGCGGCAATTCGTGTCGATCACGCTCCCCCTGCTGTCGCCGGTGGTCCTGTTCAACCTGATCACCGGCGTCTCCGGTGCCCTGCAGGTCTTCACCGAGGCGTTCGTGGTCACCAACGGCACCGGAGATCCCGATGCGGGCGCGCTGTTCTACATGATGTACCTGTACAAGAACGCTTTCGGTTTTGCCGAACTCGGCTACGCCTCGGCCCTGGCCGTGCTGCTGTTCCTGGTCGGACTCGCGCTGGCGTTGTTGATCTTCTGGTTGTCCCGACGATTCGTGAACTATGACGTGGAGGCCGCCTGATGAGTGCCACCTCGGCGATGAGAACGCCGACCGATCGGCAGCAGAGCCGCCTCGAGGACAAGGAGGCGATGAACCGTCGAGCGGACGGCACCAAGCGGCCATGGTGGTCCAGTGCTTTGGCCCGCGTGGTGATGATCGCGATGAGTCTGTTGTTCCTGCTGCCCATCTACTGGATGGTCGCGTCCTCCCTGAAGTCCGATGAGGAACTTGCCCTGAGTCCGCCGACGTTCTTCCCCCAGTCCTGGGCCTTCGGGAACTACGTCGACGCCGTCACCGCCATGCCGTTCCTCACGTTCTTCAAGAACTCGGCCATCATCACCGTCTCGGTGGTGTTGCTGACGGTGATCTCGAACTTCATCGTGGCGTACGGCTTTGCGTGCATCGACTGGCCGGGCCGCGACAAGGTCTTCTACGTCGTGATCGCCACCTTGTTCCTGCCCTTCCCGGTGACGCTGATCCCGATGTTCGACCTGTGGGCCAGGGTGGGCCTGGTGAACACGCTGTTCCCGTTGATCCTGCCGGCCATGTTCGGCTCGGCGTTCTTCGTCTTCCTGTTGAGACAGTTCCTCAAACAGATACCCCAGGAGACCTTGGATGCCGCCCGGGTGGACGGCGCCAACGAGTGGACGATCCTGTGGCGGATCGCCTTTCCGACCGCGCGTCCCGCGCTGACCACGGTGGCGATCTTCTCGGCCGTCGGCGCGTGGAACGACTTCATGGGCCCGTTGATCTATCTGCAGGACGAGAGCGTGCAGACCCTGTCCATCGGCTTGCAGAGCTTCAAATCGGTGAACGCCCAGGACGTCTCGTTCAACCAGTTGATGGCCGCTTCGTTCCTGGTCATCCTGCCGCTGGTGATCCTCTTCTTCATCTTCCAGCGCTACTTCATCCGCGGTATCACGATCGGAGGCCTCAAGTGATGGACAGACGGCGATTTCTCGGTGCCGCCGGCACCGCCGCACTGGCCACGGCCGCACTCAGTGGCTGCGCCAGTCGCGGGCCGAGTGGCGACAACGTCATCCGGTATTGGGGCATGGGCGCAGCCGACAAGGACAAGGACGCGCTGGTCGCGGCGGCCTTCAAGGAGACGCCTGCCGGTCGGGACATCGAGGTCCTGATCGACCAGGTGCCCAGCAGCGGCGTCTCCGACATGAGCCAGATCATCACCGCCGTGCGCGGCGGTACGGCACCCGATCTGTGGTGGATGGACCGGTTCACCGCCGTCCAGAACGCCTCGGTCGGCCTGCTGGAGCCGATCGACTCACTGATCGAGCAGTACGAAGACGTCTCGCCTGCGGAGTTCAAGAAGCAGTGGATCCAGTTCGCGATCGACGAGATGACCTACGAGGGCCAGTTGTACGGGCTGCCCACCTCCACCGACGCCCGCGGCCTGCTCTACAACGAAGACCTGTTGCGTGAGTTCAAAGTTGATCTCGACCTGTTCAACCCCGATCAACACGTCCTCACCTGGGACGAGTTGCGCGAGACGGCCCGCAAGATCAGCAAGATCGACGGCAGCGGCAACTAGGAACG
>JAKDKP010000297.1 GCA_030453285.1 Propionibacteriales bacterium | reverse complement strand
CTCCCGGCGTAGAGATGTGGCAGTGCATCGACCAGCAGGATCCGGGTTCGCAACTCGGCGAGCGAGAGTCGTTCGAGATCAACACCGCCCCAGCGGATCTGTGCTGGCGTCGACGAGGCCGATCCGGAGCGGGTCAACCGGCCGAAGAGCTCCCGGGCCTTGGCGTTCTCGTACGACACCAGCCCGATGACCCTGCCCGAACTCAGCTCGATGCCGGTCAGCTCGTCAGTTATCCGGCTCCCGGTCGGCGGGCCCGAGATCGTACGACCCTCAGTTCTCGGTCGCTGAACCCCGAGCACCGCGGTCAGCCGTCGCGCGCCGATCACGGCGGGCACGAGTGTGGTCAGGTTGTCGGCGACCAGGTTGACCGGAGTGAGCAGGAATCCGGCGTAGCCGAAGAAGGTGACCAGTTCTCCTGGCCGAAGATCACCCGATACCACCAGCAGACCGCCTGCGCTGGTCAGCACCACGATCAGAACACCGCCCAACAGGACCTGCAGACCTTCGAGCACCGCTACCGGCCTCGCCAGGGCGCGGCCGGTCCGCAGGGTGACCGCCGAGGCCTGTCGATAGCGAGCGAGGAACTGACGCTCGCCACCGATCCCACGGAGAACCCGAAGCCCGGCGACCGCATCGGCTGCCACATCAGTCATCGCGCCAGCGGCCTCGCGCTGGTCCTGTTGTCGTCGGTGCAGCGGTTTCGCCAGCAGCGAGAGCGCCACGCCGAAGATGGGCACCCCGATCAGAACGAAGACACCCAACGGCGGTGAGGTGTTGAGCACGATCACCGCCACGACCACGTAGCTGGCGATCGCCGACGTCAGGCCACCCAGCAGGAAGAAGACCCGTGCCAGAGTGAAGGCATCACCTTGGACGGCCAGCACCTCACCCACCGAGTGGGTGCGCCGCAATTGCTCGCCGGTCCGTGTCAGGTGATGGCCCAGGAGTTGTGCCGAGCGGAACGCCGCGGTGTTCCAGTTCGAGATTCCCGCACGGTTCCGCATCGCCTCGGCGAAGGCACGAAGCAATGCGACGATGAGCAGGACTGTTGCCCACCCGAGCACCGCGTCGACGTTCCGACCAAGGATTCCGTCGTCGATCGCCCGCCCAACGGCCCACGGGGTGACGGCGAGTCCGAGCAGCCAGATCAGGTCGAATCCAACCCCGAGCAGCATGGTCGTCCACTGTCGTCTGGCCAGCCACAACAAGTACGCGATGCCGCCGCGATCTCCGGGCACACGGACGACAGTGTCGGGCAGTGTGCGCATGCGGGGGACGGTACGCCGTCGACATGCACGCGAGCAACGGATTACGAGACTCACGCAAGGTGCCCGTGAGGGGGCCCTCGGCGCCTCAGTGATGCCCGCGTGGGCGGCTCAGGCGCTCTCGGCGTCGGCAAGCCGTTGGCTGATCACCGTGGACACGCCATCGCCGCGCATGGTCACCCCGTACAGCGCGTCCGCGACCTCCATCGTCCGCTTCTGGTGAGTGATCACCAGCAACTGCGAGTTCTCCCGCAGCTCTTCGTACAGGCCAAGAAGACGGCCGAGGTTCGTGTCGTCCAGGGCAGCCTCGACCTCGTCCAGGATGTAGAACGGGCTCGGGCGCGCCATGAACAAGGCCACCAGGAACGCGACCGCGACCAGGGAACGTTCGCCACCGGAGAGCAGCGACAGGCGTTTCACCTTCTTGCCCGGCGGACGGGCCTCCACGTCGACGCCGGTGGTGAGCCAGTTGCCGGGTTCGGTCAGCACCAGCCGGCCTTCGCCGCCGGGGAACAGCCGGGCGAACACCCGCTCAAAGGTGCTCTCCACGTCGGCGTACGCCTCGGCGAACACCTGCTCGACGCGGGTGTCAACGTCGGCAATGATGTCCACCAGGTCCGAGCGCGTCTTGCGCAGATCCTCGAGCTGCTCGGCCAGGAAGGCATGTCGCTCCTGCATGGCGTCGAACTCCTCCAGCGCCAGCGGGTTCACCTTGCCCAACACGGTCAGGGAACGCTCGGCCTTGCGCAGCCGCTTGGTCTGTTCCTCCCGTACGTACGGGATCGGTTCGGGCTTGTCCTCGTCGTCCTCGGCGACCGGTGTGCCGTCCTCACGCACGATCACCGGTACGAGCTGATCGGGCCCGTACTCGCCGGTCAGCACCTCGGCCTCCAGCCCGAGCTCCTCCATCGCCTTCTCGGCCAGCGTTTCGACCCGCATCCGCTGTTGGGCCCGGGCCAGCTCGTCGCGATGAGCGCTGTCGACCAGACCCTGGCGCTCCTCGGCGAGGGTGCGGGCGTGTCTGCGCGCCTCGTTGAGGGTGGCATCGGCCTCGGCGCGCGCCTGGTCTGCCGCGGTTCGGGCCTGCTGGGCGCCAGCCAGCGAACTCTCGATCATGATCAACAACTGCCGGGTCCCCCGGCCCACCGCACGCGCGGCGGCCGCCTCGGCCAACATCCGCTCCCGACGTGCCTGGGCTCGGGCGCGTGCCTGCCGCTCGTTGACCGCGGCACGCCGCAACGAGTCGGCCCGTCCGGACAGACCCCGTACCCGCTCCTCGACGGTCCGCAACGCCAGCCGGGCATCCATCTCGGCCGACCGTGCCACGCGCGCCGATTCGGCCAGTCGATCCCGCTCCCCGGTGTCGGGTTCGGTGTCGTCGCCCTCGGCCGAGGCGAGCTCGAGCCGTTGTTCCAGCTCGGCCAGTCCGGCCGCATCGCGATCCCTGGCCGCCTCGGCCTCGGCAATCTGGCGGGTCAGTCGCTCCGATTCACCGCTGGCCGAATTGGACAGCGAGTTGAGATGGCCGAGCTCCTCGGCGATGGCGGCCATCTGGGCGTCGGACTCGTGCAACTTGGCCAGGGCGACCTCGACGCGCTGTTCGGCGTCGGCCTTCTTCGCCTCGATCTCGGTCCGGGCGAACTGGATCCGGTCCAGGGCGTGCCCGGCGTCCACCAACCGCGACTCGGCATCGTCGACCGCGGCCTGCACCTCGATCAGGCTCTGCTTGGATTTCGATCCGCCCGAGGCGAACCAGGCGCTCAGCAAGTCACCCTCCCGCGTCACTGCGGTGACATCGGGTACGGCATCGACCAGCGACTGGGCTGCGGCCAGGTCATCGACGACGGCCACCTTGCGCAACACTCGGACAACGGCCGGGCGCAGCTGATCATCGCAATTCACCACATCGGCGGCATAGCGGGCACCGGTGGGCAGGTCCGGCCACCTGCCTCGGTCCTCGGTCGCTGCGCCGCCACCGAGGAGCAGCCCGGCGCGGCCGAGATCCTCGCTCTTGAGGTAGTCAACCGCCCCGACGGCGGCATCGACACCGGCCACGGCGACCGCATCGGCGGCGGAGCCGAAGGCGGCCGAGACCGCCGTCTCGTAGCCGCTCTCGACGGCGACGACGGCAGCCACCGAACCCAGCAGCCCCCCGATTTCGCCGGTGGCCGCCAGCAGGGCGGCCGAGGCGTCCTTGCGTTCCAGGCCCATCTGGAGGGCTTCCAGCCGGGCGGCCAAGGCACCGCGTTCGGAACGGGCAGTCTGCTCCCGAGCGGCGATCTCGGTGAGCTCACCGGTCAACTCCTCGAGTGCGGCCGAGGCCTCCTCGTGCTCGGTGTCGAGGCTCTCCTCACCGTCGTCCAGCCCGGCAACCCTGGTCTCCAGGGCAGTGAAGTCGCGATTGGCCTTCGTCGCCCGCTCCTGAGCCTTCTCGGCTGCCCCGGCCAACCGGCCGATCTCCTCCTCGGCGGCCTCACTGCGGCTGCGCAACGAGTTCACCTGCCCGGTCAACCGCGCCAGACCCTCACGACGGTCGGCGGCGGCCCGGATCAGCCCGTTGAGTCGGGCGTCCTCGGCGGCATGGCCCTGTTCGGCGCTCGTCCGGGCATCGGTGGCGGCGTTCAGCGCGTCGGCGGCGGCCTGCACCCGTTCGGCCAGTTCGGCCTCCTGGGCGGCAACGGCGGCCGCCTCCGCCTCGAGCTGTTCGGGATCGCGTCCGGGACGTTCCTCGGTGCCGGCATCGGCGGCGTTGCGGACCCGCTCGGCGGCGATCGAGGCCGTGGTGGCGACGCGCTCCTTGAGCCCGGCCAGGCTGTACCAGGTCTCCTGGGCGGCGTTCAGACGCGGCATCGATTCGCGGACCGCCTCCTCGGCCGCTGTCTCGTTCTCCCGGGCGCGGGCCAGCCCCTGCTCGACCTGCTGGCGACGATCGACCAGCGCCTGCTCGTCGGCCAGATCGGACTGCAGCGACAAGGTGGCCTGGACGAGGTCATCGGCGAGCAGGCGTGCGCGGGCATCGCGGACATCAGCCTGGATCGTCACCGCCTT
>JAKDKP010000296.1 GCA_030453285.1 Propionibacteriales bacterium | reverse complement strand
GCTCAATCTGACCGCCAGCCTGACCAAGGCCAACATCGATCACTCGGTGCTGTGGAGCAAGGACTTCACCGACGAGTTCGCCCGCGAGAAGCTCACCGAGTGGCTCGACACCGGCACGATCGTGCACGACACCTCCCACGTACGCGACCTTCGGTCGCTGCCCGACTCGCCGGAATCCCAACTGGGCAAGGCGTTGGCGCAGCAGTTGATCACCGACAAGGCGATCATCGGCATCTTTGACGAGGGCTGCATGGGGATGTACAACGCCATCATCGACGACGAGCTGCTCAACCCATTGGGCATCTACAAGGAACGACTGTCGCAGGCGGCACTGCTGGCCGAGATGGCATGCGTCTCCGACGACGAAGCCGCCGCCGTGCAGCAGTGGCTCGTTGATGCCGGGCTCGACTTCCGGTTCGGCACCGACGAGGCGACCGAACTCACCCGGGCACAGGTGCACGAGCAGATGAAGATGTACGTCGCCGCGCTCCGGTTGTCCGATGATCATGGTCTGGATGCGGTCGGCATCCAGTACCAGCTCGGGATGAAGAACTCCTGTCCGGCGTCTGACCTGGTCGAGGGATTGCTGAACAACGTCGATCGGCCGCCGGTGACCTCTCGCGACGGCAGCCGTGAGCTCTTTGCCGGGGTTGCCCTCCCCCACTTCAACGAGGTGGATGAGGGCGTCGCGGTCGACGCACTGGTGACGAACCGGATCTGGACGGCGATGGGCCTCGACCCGGCCACCACCCTGCACGACGTGCGCTGGGGTGAGGAGTACGACGGCGAGTTCGTCTGGGTGTTCGAGATCTCCGGGTCGGTCCCTGCCTCGCACAACGGTGGGTACGACAAGTCGTACAGCATGCGCCAGCCGCCGATGTTCTTCCCCAAGGGTGGCGGCACGCTGTCGGGTGTCTCGAAGCCCGGCGAGATCGTCTGGTCTCGGGTGTTCGTGATGGACAACGAGCTGCACGTCGACCTGGGAGTCGGGCACGTCGCCGATCTGCCGGCCGAGGAGACCCAGCGTCGCCTCGACGCGACCGATCCGCAGTGGCCGATCATGCACGGTGTGCTGCCGGGCATCACCCGGGACCAGTTCATGGCGCGGCACAAGGCGAACCACCTGCAGGTGGTCTATGCCCCCGATGCCGACACCGCCGTCAAGTGTCTGGTGGCCAAGGCTGCCCTGTTTGATGAGCTTGGGCTCAAAGTGCACCTGTGCGGTGACGTCGCGATCTGATCGCCAGCCGCGTCAGCTGTCCCAGAAAAGGCGGTCCACCACCAGGCCGACACGGCGGGTCACCCTGCTGTGCTCGGCCAGCAGGTGGGACGCCCGCGACGGGCCACGTCCCATCAGTTCGGCCACCGCGGACAGGTCCCGTACGTCGCTGGGCAACGAGTCGCTGGCCTTGCCCCGTACGAGCATGGACAGGTCACGGATCCGACTGGCCAGCACCCAGGCCCGCTCGAGATCCTCGGCGTCGGTGGCCTTGATCAACTCCGCGCCACGCAGCGCCGCCAGCGCGGTCTGGGTGCTGGTGACCCGCAGGGACGGCAGCTCGGCGGCATGCTGCAGTTGGAGCACCTGGACCGTCCACTCCACGTCACTCAGACCACCGGGACCGAGCTTCAGGTTGCGGCGGCGATCAGTCCCCCGCGGCAGCCGCTCGGCCTCCATCCTCGCCTTCAGCCGACGGATCTCGGTCAGTTGCTTGGCTGTCAGGCCGCCCGCCGGCCAGCGTCGGGTGTCGATCTCGGCGACCAACTCGGCACCAAGATCAGCATCTCCGGCCATGGCTGAGGCGCGCACCATGGCCTGCATCTCCCAGGTGCTCGACCACCGCTGGTAGTAGGTGCGGTAGGCCGCCATCGTTCTGATCACCGGGCCACCCCGACCTTCAGGACGCAGATCGATGTCGATTGACAGCGCCGGTACGGGTCCGCTGCCCGACAGGGAATCCCGCAACCGGGTGATCACCGCCGTGGCGGCCCGGACCGCTTCGGCGTCCCCACCGTCGCCGAGCACGAACATCGCGTCGGCGTCCGAGGCGTACGACATCTCCCGTCCACCCCAGCGGCCCATCCCGATCACCGCGATCGGTGGCCCGGAGTAGTCCCGCATGGCCACCTGGAGCGCGGAGTGGACCGTGGCCGAGGCCAGATCGGTCAGTGACCGCCCAACTTGTTCGACCGACAGCACCTGCAGGACGTCGGCGGCAGCAATCTGCAACAGGCCACGACGTCGTACGGCGCGGATCGCCTGCACCGCCCGATGGGCGTCATCGTGGCGATGTGCGGCAGATCCCATCTCGGTCTGCCATTGGTCCAAGCTCCGCGGTTCCCCCGGCTCCTCGATGGCCAGCAACTGCACAGCTTCTGGGGTGCGCTTCAGCAACTCGACGACATACCGGCTCGAGCCGAGCAGGGTGGCGAACCGCTGAGCCATCGCCCCCTCGTCACGGAGCGCTCGCAGGTACCACGGAGTCCGGCCCAGCGACTCCGAGATCTGGCGGAACGCCAGCAGACCGTAATCGGGCTTGGGGGCATCGGCCAGCCAGCCGAGCAGGACCGGCATCAACTGGCGCTGGATCTCGGCCTGCCGGGTCATGCCCTGGGTGAGGGCCTGGACGTGTGACAAGGCCGTGCGCGGATCGGAGAATCCCAAGGCCTGTAGCCGATCCGAGGCGGCGGCGGTGGTCAGGCGCAACTCGTCGGTGGGCAACTGGGCCACCGCCTGCAGGACCGGCGAGTAGAACAACCGTTGATGGAGCCGGGCCACTCGCCGGGCACTGCTGCGCCAGGTGTCGACCAGCTTCCTGTCCGGTGTGCCGACACCGTCGAGATTCAGCGTGCGACCCAGTGAACGCAGGGACTCCTCGTCGGCCGGCAGCAGGTGGGTGCGGCGCAGGTTGGCCAGCTGGATGCGATGCTCGACGGTCCGGACGAATCGGTACGCCTCGGCCAGATCGGCGCCGTCAGTGCGTCCCACGTACCCGTGTTCGACCAGCGCCGCCAACGCCGGCAGCGTGCCGGTCAGCCGGAGCCGCTCATCGACCCGACCGTGCACCAGTTGCAGGAGTTGCACCGCGAACTCGACATCGCGCAAGCCACCAGAGCCGAGCTTCAGCTCCCGTCCCTCATGATCATTGGGGATCAGGTCGACCACACGCTTGCGCATGGCGCGGACGTCGTCGACGAATCCGTCGTGCTCGGCGACCCGCCACACCAGCGGATCGATCATCGCGCAGAACTCCTCGCCCAGGGCGCGATCACCGGCCGCCGGACGCGCCTTGAGCATCGCCTGGAACTCCCACGTCTTGGCCCACTTCTCGTAGTACGAGGTGTGACTGGCCAGGGTCCGGACGAGCGGGCCGGCATTGCCCTCGGGACGCAGCCCGGCATCGACCTGCCAGATGGTGCCGGCGGCGGTGTGTGCCGAACACACTCTGGCCAACCACGAGGCCAACCGGGTGCCGATTCGGATCAGTTCGGCGGTGTCGGCCAGTGGCGCCCCGGCCGAGTCACAGACCGGCTCCACCACGTACGACACGTCGACATCACTGACGTAGTTGAGCTCGCCGGCACCGCACTTGCCCAGACCGATCACCGCCAGGCGACACTTCTCACTCCCCTCCACCGATGCCCGGGCGATCGCCAGCGCCGCTTCCAGGGCGGCGTCGGCGAGTTCGGCGAGTTCGGCGGCCACGTCGTCGACGAGTTCGGTCGGTCGGGCCGATGACACGTCGCGCGCGGCAATCCGTAACAGGGCCGCTCGATAGGCCGTACGCAAGGTGTCACCGTCGGTGTCGGTGGCGACCGGGACCGCTGCGTCGTGGTCGGCCCCCACGGCGGACAGCATCTCGTCGCGCAGTTCGGCACCGGTCCGACGAACGGCATGCTCGGCGAGCAGCGAGACCTGATCGGCGTGACCGGCCAGCTGATGACGGAAGGCGCGGCTCGCGCCGAGCACCATCACCAGCTGCTCGGCCAGGACGGCGTTGTCCAGCATCTCGTCCAGCAGTGCCGGTCGGCTGTCGAGAATGGCGTCCAGCCCGGACAGGGCCAGATCGGGGTCGGCGGACCTCGCCAGCACGTCCAGCAGGGGCAGATGTCCCTCGCGCCAGCGAGCCAGGAACTCCAAGGCACGCTCCGGCGCATCGAACCCCCGGCGCGCCAACTGACCGGCGGTGGTCTCGAGTCGGCTCACCCGGGCGACTCTAGTGGCCCGGCCGCCGCCCGGGAACACGCCGGAATCGGGCACCGGCTGGTGAAAACGATTTCTGAGGTCTATTCTCTGGCAAACGGCGACCAAGATCACCACCACACAACTGCC
>JAKDKP010000295.1 GCA_030453285.1 Propionibacteriales bacterium | reverse complement strand
CTGGACGGCGTCAGCTCCCCAACACCCACGTACGTCGACGACTGTCTGGCCGGGGCCAATGACGTGACGCGTCGGGAACCCGGCCGCCACTGGGGGGTGGTGGCCTATGGGCTGCAGACCGACGGTGCGCCGACACCGGCCACCGAACATCGCAGCCTGTACGGGGTGGGGCGTGGAGCACTGGCGTGCTCGCCGGTGATCGTACGGGCCGGTGACTGGGCCTCCTTGAGTTGTCCGGTCGAGCTGGACCACACGAGCCAGCGGTACGAGTTGTCGTTCTGGAGCAATCGGCAGACGCAGCTGGGGCGCGTTCCCGTGCGCGGGGACCTGGAACTGTCGGTCGAGCTCGACGGCGGGCCGGTGTGGTCCGGTGACGTGCACGACTCGACCTGGATGGGGGTCTGGGTCCAGGGGTTCGACTGGCAGGGGCCGGTGAATGTCACCGCCGCGGTCGATCGCAGCCTTGCGGGACACGAACTCACCTTTCGCCTGGTCGCGACCCGGGACTTCGCCGACCGGATCCTCGATGTCGGCCTTGACCACATCGAATCGATCGGACTGTCCGTCGCCGATCCGGGGTTCGAGGACACGACCGCTTGGCGGAGTGCCTCCAGCGGCGGCCCGTTGATGGCATGGCTGGACCATTTCACGCCGGATCGGCCCGAGGAGACGTGCACGGTCGTGGCCCGCCGCTACCTGTCCTGATATCCGGCGCACCGTACGGACAAGGCTGGAACGCCGAGCGGCGTGCCGGGATGACTCCCGACACGCCGCTTCCGAAAGGTCGTCGCTACTTCTTGGGCGCCTTCTCGGCCAGCTTCAACTTGTCGATGATGGCCTGGATCTCCTTGTTGACCGCTGCCATCGTCTTGGGGATGTCGTCCCCGCGCATGCACTTCTCCAGCGCCTTGCCGAACGCCTCGGAGACCGTCCAGTCGTACTGTGGCTCCAGCGCTGCGGCAGGCATCACGACGTCGGCGATCACCTTGCGCCACGGATTGAGCGTATCGGCATCGGGAGCCGTGGCCACCGCTTCGGTGATCGACTTCCGGGTCGGGAACTTGGAGTACTTCGTGGTCTTGAAGTAGTCCAGCAGCACCGCCGGATCGTCGCCGGCGATCGCCCACTTGAAGAATTCCGCGACCGCCTGCGGATTCTTGGACTTGCCGTCGATCATCCACTTCATGTTGCCGATGGTCGCCGGTACGATGCCCGTCCCGTCGTGTGTGGGAAGCGGGACGACACCGATCTTGTCGGTGAGCTGTGGGTATTCGTCAATCAGCTCGCTGATACCCCAAGAACCCTGCACCATCATCGCGGCCTTCCCCTGACCGAAGGGCGAGGAGACGTTGGAGGCGCTGAGTGCCTGCTTGGCGACGATCTCCTGGTTGTACAGGTCGCGATAGAAGGCAGCCAGCTTCTCGTACTTGGGGTCGTCGGCCTCGGCAGTCGACCAATCGTCGCTGATCGGCAGGTGGCCGGCGACATTGCGCTGCCAGCCCCACGACTGGAATCCGAAGTCTCCGGCGGTGACGCCCAGAATCAGGCCGAAACGGTCCTTGACCTTGAGCTTCGAGCCGAAGGCGACCATGTCGGCCCAGCTCTTCGGCGGTGTCTCCGGGTCGAGCCCGGCCTCGGTGAACATGTCCTTGCGGTAGTAGAGGACAGTCTGCGGCTCGAACAGCATCGGGTAGGCGTACATCTTGCCGTCGACGGTGACCAGTTCCTTGGCGGTGTCGGTCAGGTCATCCCAGGCCGAAGCGGGCAGCAGATCGGTCAGGTCGGCGAGCTCGCCGTTGCCCACCTGGACGTTGACGCCGTTGCCCGAACCGATGTACATGTCCGGCGCCTTGCCGGCCGCCTGGGCCGACTTCAGCTTCTGCTCCCAGGCGTCTCCAGGCACCTGGGTGAGGACGACCTTGACCGCGGTCTGGGCCGCATTGAAGTCCTTGACGATCTTCTTGTACCAGTTGTCCTCACCAGTGGTCAGCTTGCCCAACCAGAACTGAATGGTGGTCGTGGTGCTCGAACCGGTGTTCTTGGCCTCTTCGGCTGTCTGGCCGGGGGTGCCGCTGCCACAGGCTGCCAGGCCGGCAGCCGAGCCAAGCGCTGCGCCGGTGGCGAGCAGGTGTCGTCGTGAAATCACGATGTGTTCCTTTGCGTTGTGATTGTTGGTGATCTGTGGAGGTGTGCTGGGGGTGGTGCTTTCACACGGTGTGGACTCACTGGCGTCGGCAGCTCCCCCTCTCGATCAGCGTGGTCTGCCGGAGAATGCGGACAGGGTCGGTGGGGCCGGTGCCCTGAATGCGCGCCAACAGGAGCCGAGCGGCATCGGCGCCCAGCTCGTACGCGGGCTGCGAGACCACCGTCAGTGGGGGTGTCATCAGCGGTGCCCACGGCGAGTCATCGAAGCCGACCAGGCCGATGTCGCGACCGACGACGAGACCGGCCGCAGCCACCGCAGCCAGTGCGCCGAGGGCAATCGCAGAATTGCCCAGCACCAATGCGTCGGGCCGATCGTCGCCACCCAGCAGGGCCTGGGCTGCCTCATGCCCGCCCGGGGTGGTGAACGTCGACCAGACGGTACGCGGCGACAACCCGGACGAGAGCATGGCGCGCTCGTACCCTCGAGCGCGGTCCTGTGCGGTGATCGTCCGCTGGGGCCCGGCAATGCAGGCCGGTCGGGACCACCCGTGGCTCAACAGGTGGGCGGTCGCCACCTCGGCTCCGCCGGCGGAGTCGGCCATGATGCTGTCGGCAACGCTGTGCGCCTGGTCCTCACCCAGCGGTCGGTCGACGGTGACCACCGGGATGCCGACGGCGGTCAACCGGGACACCGAGGCCTGCGACTCCGCCGGGGTGAGCACCACACCGGCCACCCGTTCGGATTCGGCGACCTGCAGGTAGTGCTCCTGCTTGATGGCACTCTCGTCGGAATTGCCGAGCAGCACCGAATAGCCCGACTCCTGGGCCACGTCCTCGATGCCGCGGACCAGCGAGGTGAAGAACGGGTTGGTCACATCGGTGATCACGACCGCCCACACCTGGGTGTCGCGTCGCCGTAGGCTGCGAGCGATCGCGTTGGGGCGATAGTCCAGGGATGCGACGGCCGCCCGGACACGGGCACTCAGTTCGGCATCGACATGATGGCCGTTGAGCACCCGGGAGACCGTCGCCACCGAGACCGAGGCACTGCGAGCCACGTCCACCAGTCGAGCCGGGCCGGTCGAGTTCATCAGGCTGTTCCTACTTCAATCCGGCGATCTTGATGTTGCCGATGATCTTGCGCTGGAAAATGATCACCAGCGCGATCACCGGAAGGGCGGCCAGCAGCGAGCCGGCCATCAGCAGCCCCCGTTCCGGTGAACGTTCGGAGCGGAAGTTCGCGAGGTACTGCTGGATCACGAACAGGTTTTCGTTGGTGATCGTCATGATCGGCCACACGTACCCGTTCCAGTAGGCCATGAACGAGATCACCCCGACCACGACGAAGACCGGTTGGGACATCGGTAGGAAAATGTTCAGGTAGATCCGCCAGCGCCCGGCGCCGTCGATCATCGCCGCCTCTTCGAGGGCCATCGGGATGGACAGATAGAACTGGCGCATGAAAAACATCTGTCCGGCCGAGGCTAGTCCGGGTAGGACCAGCACGGCCAAGGTATCGAGCATGTAGAGCCGGGTGACCATCACGTACGAGGTGAGGAGCACCGCCATCGAGGGAATGAACATGGTGCCGATGGCGATCACCCAGAGCACAGGTTTGGCGGTGAACTCCAGGCGGGCGAAGGCGTAGGCCGCCATCGAGTTGATCGCCAAGGTGCCGGCGGTGAACAGCACCGCCCCCAGCCCGGTCATGGCCATCGCCCGGAGGAAGGTGGGATCGGTGGCGATGTTGATGTAGTTGGAGGCGAGCCACTGGGTGGGCAGCAGTTTGAGTGGGGTGGCGGCGACCTCGGTGTTGGGCTTGAAGCCCGACACGGCCATCCACAGGATCGGCAACAGCGCCATCACGGCGAAGCACAACCCGGCGATGGTACGGGGGATGCGGACCCTGAGTCGTTCGTTGGCAGCCATCAGCCCTCCTGGGACTTCTCGGAGTTGATCAAGCGGAAGATGATCGCCGAGATCGCGCCCAACACCAGGAAGAGCATCAGCGCAGCGGCCAAGGGCTGCCCCTGACGCGGATCTTGGGTGAAGTGCTGGTAGATGTACAGGTTCGGCATCATCGTGGCGTCCAATGGGCCACCACCGGTCATGATCATCGGGAGTTCGAGCTGCTGGATGGAGCCGGTGGCTCCGGCGATCAGCAGATAGATCAACACGTTCTTGAGCATCGGG
>JAKDKP010000294.1 GCA_030453285.1 Propionibacteriales bacterium | reverse complement strand
GATAGGTCGCTGTCGACGCCGTTGACGAGGTACTACACGGAGGAAGGAACCCCGTAGGAAAGCAAGAGTAGTCGCGTCTTGTTCGGCGTAGTCTCGCGGTTTTAGTCCACTGGAATAGCGCGCAGCTCCGGCCGTACTCGACGATGTTGATGCGGGCGCCGTCACGAGATTCCACGGCCATGGTGACGGGTTCCTTCGAGGCCAATGCTCCATTCTCGCCCGAGGCCGCGGATCGGCGGTTAACCGTTCGGGCCACGATTGGTGGCGGCGACGAGTCGGTGCTCGTAGGCGAAGATGACGAGCTGGGCGCGGTCGCGTGCACCCAGCTTCGATAAGAGGCTGCTGATGTGTGTCTTGACGGTGTTGTGGGAGACGGTCAGCTCTCGGGCGATCTCGTCGTTGGACAGTCCGCGCCCGACAAGCGTGAGCACTTCTGTTTCCCGCGCGGTGAGCCGTTCAACTCCACGTGGGGCGCCGGGGGTGTGATGGTCGAGGAAGTGTTCGACGAGGTTCATGAGTATGGCGGGGGCAAAGAGCGATTCGCCGTGGTGGACGCGTCGGATGGCGTCGATGAGCTGGTCGGGTCGGGCGTCTTTGAGGAGAAACCCGCTGGCGCCGGCGCGCAGCGCGCCGTAGACGTAGTCGTCGATCTCGAACATGGACAGCACGAGGACTCGGGTGTGGGCGAGGTCTGGTGTGCCGGTGATCTTTTCGGTGGCGTGGATGCCGTCGCCGTCGGGCATGCGGATGTCCATGAGGACCAGGTCGGGTCGTAGCTCGCGGGCGGCCCTGATGGCTTCTGCACCGGTGCCAGCCTCGCCCACCACGATGAGGTCGGATTCACGGTCGATCGCGATGCGCAGGCTGTGTCGTAGCAGCGCTTGATCGTCGACCAGCAACAGCCGCACGGGCGCCTCGATGTGCGTAGTGGACTCTGGTGTCATGCGGCCTGCTCGGGTATCCGCGCCAGGAGGCGGAAACCCTCGTCGACCGGGCCGGTGATGAGGGTCCCGTGGTGAACAGAAAGTCGTTCGCGTAGTCCTCGCAGACCGTTGCCGGTGCCCGGATGCGACCGCCACCCCGGCACACGTCCGTCGTCGCGGGCGTCGACGCTGATGTTGTCGTGCACGCGCTGGATCGTGAGGTGCACGGCCGTCGGACCGGCATGCTGGAGGACGTTGGTCAGTGCCTCGCGGACGGTTGCGCACACGGTCAGCTGCACCCCGGGTGCCACTTCGCCGAGGTCGCCCTGATCCACGGTCACGGTCAACCCGGCTCTCCGGGCGCTCTCAACAATGCCCGGCAGATCAGCCAGCGAGTCGATAGGTCGCAGCGGCACCGGGGGATCTCCGTTGCTGCGCAGCAGGGCAAGCATGCGGCGCAGCTCGGTGGTGGCCTCACGCCCGAGGTGCTCAATATCGGTCAGCGCCTGGCGGCGTTCGGCATCCTCCTCGTCCTCAGTGAGGTTCGCGGTGGCGGCCCGTACGGTCATCAGCCCGAGTCCGTGGGACGCGAGGTCGTGCAACTCGCGGGCGATTCGCAGCCGCTCAGTCTGCGCGGCTTTCTCCGCAGCCCAGTCGGTCAGCTGCTCCTCGTAGGCGCGGCGCTGGGCGCGGGTTCGCAGCAACGCCCAGGTGGCAACGATGACGGCAGCGGCGACGATGAGCGAGACCGTTACGACCAGGTAGGGCGAATCTCGCCCGAGAGCCAGGAGCGCAAGCAGGAGCACGACGAGCACGCCCGCCGCGATCAGCCAGGCGCGCGAATCCCAGGAGGGCCGCCCTTCGTGTTCCATACTCTCCAATCTTAGAAAGCCACCCGCTGTCGTGTCCTCACACCACCGGGTGGGGACACACCCCGCGGGTGGTGACACCCCCAGGGGTGTGCACCCGGGAAGAAGACCCCCCCCGGCTGTGGTGAGTTCTGCCGCTCGCGTTGATGGCATAGAGGACATGCTCACGTTCGAACACCTGACCAAGACACGCGGCTCCCGCACCATCCTTACCGACATCACCTTCAAAGCCCGACCCGGCAGGGTGACCGGGTTCCTCGGCCCCAACGGAGCCGGGAAGTCCTCCACCCTGCGCATCCTGCTCGGCCTAGACCGCCCCACCTCCGGCCAGGCACTCGTCGATGGTCAGCGATTCGCCTCACTGCGCGACCCGCTACGCAGTATCGGCGCGCTACTCGACGGGTCCGGAGCCCACCGCTCACGCACCGGGCGAGCCCACCTGCGCTGGGTCGCCCGATCAGCAGGCGTCGACAACACACGAGTCGAGGAAGTGCTGGAACTCGTCGGGATCGCCGATGCCGGGAACAAGAGGGTGGCGACCTACTCGCTGGGCATGGGGCGCCGACTCGGGCTCGCCGCCGCGCTGCTGGCCGAACCGGCGGCCCTGGTCCTGGACGAACCGATCAACGGGCTGGACCCCGAAGGCATCCGCTGGATACGCACGTTCCTGCGCGAGCAGGCCCAAGCCGGACGCACCGTACTGCTGTCCTCCCACCTGATGGGGGAACTCGCCGAGACCGTCGACGATGTCGTAATCATCCGCGACGGCCGGATCGTCGCTGATGGCACCCTGGCCGAGGTCACAAGCGACCACAAGAACCTCGAAGACGCATTCTTCGCGCTCACTGCCGACCGGGGCCAGCGATGAGAGCACTGCGCGCAGAACTGTCCAAACTCGCCACCCTGCCCTTCGTCTGGCTCGCGTTCGCCGCCGGCCTCATCGTGCCGACCGGGATCGCCGTGATCACCAGCCTGACCGGAACCCCGGGACCGGACACCGGCTTCTCCGAACTCGCCGTAGGTGTACTCGGCGCGATCATCCTCGGCGTCGCGGCCATTGGCAGCGAATACACCACTGAGGGAGAAGAATCAGCCGGGAGCCGACAGATCACCACAACGCTCACCGCCATCCCCTCCCGAACTCAACTCCTGCTCGCAAAGACCGCAGCCGTTATCGTCGCCACCGCGCTGCTGGCAGTGGTCGCGATCGCCGCCGTCTTCGGCACGATCCACCTGCTGCTCGGCACCGACGCGCCCGCACTCGACGGCCAGGCCCTCGCGCGGATGGGCGGGGCCGCCACCTACTGGGTGCTGATGGCGCTGCTAGGCCTCGGACTGACCGTGCTGACCCGCAACGGCATCATCCCCATGGCGATCCTGGTCGCCAACTCCTCCGCGGTCACCGTCACGTACCTCCTCGCGCAGAGCTTCCCCGCCGCGAGCTACCTGCCCGACCTGGCCGGAATGCGGATGTTCACCACCGTACGTACCAGCGTCGAGATCGCCCCGCTCACCGGGGGGCTGATCATGGCCGCCTGGGTCACCGTTCTGCTCCTCGCCGCAGGCACCGTGTTCACCCGGAGGGACGCATGACCACCACACTGATCTCCACTCGCACCCACGCCCAGGCGTTCATCGACGCCGTCCGCGCCGAGGCCTCAAAGATGTGGTCGCTGCCAGCGATCTGGCTGATCCTGGCCGGCACGCTCACGCTCACCATCGTCCTGTCGATCGCGTTCGGCGCGAACGCTCAAATCGGTCCGGGCTCCTCAGCGAACGTGCTCGACTACGGCGTCACCGCCGTCACCTGGACCCAATGCGGGTTCTTCCTGCTCGGCGTCATCGCCGCGACCTCCGAATACATCGGCGGGCAGATCCGCACCACCCTGGTCGCCATCCCCGACCGGACGGCCCAACGCTTGGCAGCCACTGCGGCGCTGGTCCCGCACGCCTTCGCAGCCGCCGTCGTCACCATCGTGGCGAGCATCACCACGATGCTCCTCACCACCGGAACCGACGTGGAGCAGGTCGATCTCGCGCTGGCGCTCCGGATCACGTTGAGCGCCGCCGGATACCTCACTCTCATGGCAGTGCTCAGCTCCGCCTTGGGCTTCCTCATCCGCAGGGCGATCCCCGCCGCGGCGATCCTGCTGGTCTACCTGCTGATCGTTAGCCCGTTTCTCCAGGGCCAGAACTGGTATTTTCTGCCCGACATCGCCTCCTACACCCTCTGGTTCGCCACCGTCCCCGACGATGCCCCACCAGCAGCCGTCTCCTGGCTCATCCTCTTTGCCTGGACCCTCGCGTTCCTGCTGCCCTCCATCATCGTCGCCAGAAGGCGCGACACGTGAGCATCCGCCGACGAGCCAAACGACCGGATAGTGGCAGATGACACCTGGAACGTGGAGGGCGTGGCGGAAGGGTCTCTCGAACGGCGCCTGGCAGTCCCACAGACGCGCCAGTCGTCACGGCGGCAACGATCATGATGACGCCCAGCGGTGGCTTCGTGCTTCAAGAGCCAGGAACCTATCGACCCATCGTGGCTCGCA
>JAKDKP010000293.1 GCA_030453285.1 Propionibacteriales bacterium | reverse complement strand
CGAGGAGCTGCTCGACCGCAAGCCGTCTCAGCTGTCCGGCGGGCAACGGCAGCGGTTGGCCCTGGCTCGTGCCGTCCTCGTCCAGCCCAAGATCCTGGTGCTGGACGACACCTTGTCCGCACTCGACATCCATACCGAGGAACTCGTCGAGCGGGCATTGAAGCGCGTCCTGGTCGGTGTCACCGGCATCGTGGTTGCCCACCGCGCTTCGACGGTGCTGCTGGCCGATCGGGTGGCGATGCTGCACGAGGGCCGGATTGCCCACGTCGGCACCCACTCGTACCTGCTGGAGAACGTGCCGGAGTATCGCGAGCTGCTGTCGGCAGAATTCAACGCCGAGGCCGAGATGGATGCCTGCATCGATGAGGGGGTGCGGTGATGAGCAGCGACGGTTCGTTGACCAAGAAGCTGGTCGGCAAGGAGAAGGTCGCTGACGACGAGGCCGTTGAAGCGTGGCGAGGGGTGGCCGGCGAAGACACCAGTGAGGTGACCGATCGCGGCAGCATCTTCCTCAAGCAGCGCAGCCGGCGGCTGCTGGGTGATCTGCTCCGGCCCAAGATCAAGACGTTGATCATGCTGGTGCTGGTGATCGTGGCCTCCAACGTGGCCAATCTCAGCATCCCGTGGCTTGTGCAGCAGGGCATCGACTTCGGCATCCCTCCACTGCGTGATGGATCGGCAGACGTGCTGATCCGCACCCTGGTGCTGATGCTGGTGGCGGTCGCAGTCCAGTCGATCACTCGGATCGTGTTCATCCGAGGTTCGGGCAAGATGGGTCAGGACGTCCTGCTCGAGTTGCGTCGGCGGGTGTTCAAGCACTTCCAGAAGCTGGACGTGAAGTTCCACGACAAGTACACCTCCGGCCGGGTGATCTCCAGGATGACCAACGATCTGGACGCCATCCAGGAGTTGCTGGCCAATGGGTTCGACGGCCTGATCACTGCCTTCCTGACCTTGGTCGGTGTCTCGATCCTGCTGCTCACTCTCGATTGGCGCATGGGTCTGGTGTGCCTGCTCTCGATGCCGGTGCTGTTCCTGCTGATGCGCTGGTTCTCGAAGAGCAGCACCCACACGTACCGCCGGGTCCGCGAGAACGCTGCTCTGGTCATCGTGCAGTTCGTCGAGACGATGACTGGTGTCCGGGCCGTGCAGTCGTACCGGCGCGAGGGTCGCAACCAGCAGATCTTCCACGATCTTTCCGACCGGTACGGCGCAGCAAATGTGCAGTCGATGCGTCTCTTCGCGATCTTCATGCCAGGGGTCAAGCTGATCGGCAACATCACCATCGGCGTCGTCCTGCTGTACGGCGGGTATCGGGTGATCGATGGCGACATGACCATCGGTGTGCTGGCCGCCTTCCTGCTCTACCTGCGCCAGTTCTTCGAACCCATGCAGGAGATCAGCCAGTTCTACAACAGCTTCCAGTCCGCAAGCTCCGCGTTGGAGAAGTTGTCCGGGGTGCTGGAGGAGGAGCCGACCGTCGCCGAGCCCACAAAGCCGATCAAGCCCGCCGTGGTCTCTGGTGAGCTGCGCTTCGATGCCGTCGACTTCTCGTACGTCGATGATCGCCTGGTGCTGCCAGGTCTGGATCTCACCGTGCCGGCGGGCCAGACCGTTGCCCTGGTCGGCACCACCGGTGCGGGCAAGACGACGATCGCCAAGCTGATGTCGCGCTTCTACGATCCGACCGCCGGTACCGTCCGGCTCGACGGCGTCGACCTGCGTGACATGTCTGATGAGGAGCTCCGCAAGGCGGTGGTGATGGTCACCCAGGAGAACTTTATGTTTGACGGGTCCATCGCCGACAACATCGCCTTCGGACGTCCCGACGCCTCGCGTGCCGAGATCGAAGCGGCCGCCGCGGCCGTGGGGGTCGACGTCTTCGTACGATCCCTGCCCGACGGGTACGACACCGACGTCGGCAAGCGCGGTGGCAGGCTGTCGGCCGGTCAGCGTCAGTTGGTCGCCTTCGCCCGCGCCTTCCTCGCCGACCCGTCGGTGCTGATCCTCGACGAGGCCACCTCCAGCCTGGACATTCCGTCCGAACGCCTTGTCCAGCAGGCCTTGCAGACGATCCTGTCCAGTCGCACCGCGGTGATCATCGCCCATCGGCTGTCCACCGTCGAGATCGCCGACCGAGTCCTCGTCCTCGAGCACGGCAAGATCCTCGAGGACGGATCCCCGGCCGAGTTGATGAACGACAAGGGCGGCCGCTACGCCGCCCTGCACGACGCCTGGATCGCCTCCCTCGCCTGACGCCCGAGATGTCCGGTCGTTGAGCAAGCGAGGGACGAGCGGAGCCCTACGGTCGTTGAGCAAGCGAGGAACGAGCGTCATGCACTCCGGTCGTTGAGCAAGCGAGGAACGAGCGCGTCGAAGCGTCGGGGTGGGTTTCGACGCGTCCTCCTCGTTCCTCGTCGGACTTGCTCAACCGTCGTTGTGCGCGGGTCGGTGTTGTCCGGTCGTTGAGCAAGCGAGGAACGAGCGCGTCGAAGCGCTCGGACTGTCCACAGGGGGGAATGCGCACACCCGCTGACGGAGGCAAGCTGTCTGCATGGCTTGGGTATACCTGCTTCGCTGCGCTGACGACACCACCTATGTCGGCATCACGGTCGACCTTGACGCGCGCATGGCACAACATGCTGTTGGAGGTTGCGCCTATACGTCCACACGGCGTCCGGTGGAACTGATCTGGTGTCAGGAGTTCGATCGTACGGACGAGGCTTGGGAGATGGAGCGCAGGATCCATGGCTGGTCCCGGGCCAAGCGCCTGGCTCTGGCCGAGGGACGGTTCGGAGATCTTCGCGCTCTGTCGCGGTCCCATGATCATCTGCGGGACCGGCCGTCGTAGATCGTCGGGGGGTGTTGTGCGGCTGGGGTTTCGACGCGTCCTCCTCGTCCTCGTCGGACTTGCTCAACCAGCGTTTTGCGGGAGTCGTTGGACGTTGCCCGGCTGGGGTTTCGACGCGTCCTCCTCGGTCCTCGTCGGACTTGCTCAACCAAGGTTCTGCGGGGTGCGGCGGTTCCGTGGTCAACAGCCGGTGGCCGCGTCAGAGGGGGCGGATGCTGCTTTCGCGGACGATCAACTGGTGGCCGATCAGTTGGCTTTCAAGGTCGGTGGAGGCGGGGGCCTCGATCCGGGCGAGCAGGTTGGTGACGACCGCGCGGGCGACCCCCTCCACGTCGGGGGCAACCGAGGTGAGGGTCGGATGGGCGAAGGCGCCGTCTTCGGTGTTGTCCCAGCCCAGCACCAGCACGTCGTCGGGGACGCGCAGGTCATGCTGGCGCAGGGCGTACATGGCACCGAGGGCCAGCACGTCCACGGCGGCGACGATCGCGTCGAAGGATCGGCCGGACTGGAGGACCCTGGTAATGGCATCTGCGCCGTCGACGCGGCTGAAGCTGGCCGAGATGAGTTGATCATCGTCGACGGGCAAGCCCGCAGCGCGCATGGTTTCGACGAATCCCTTGCTGCGCAGCGCACCTGGACCGTACCGCCGGGTGGGGGCACCCAGGAAGAGTGGCCTCCGTACGCCTTGATCAAGAAGATGCTGAGTGGCCTCCCGAGCTGATCGGACGTTGTCGATCACCACATGGTTCAGCAGTGGGTCAGGCACCCGCTCGCCGATCAGGACCAACGGTGTGTGGGTGGCGTACTTCTGGACCAGCTCGGGATCCAGAGCTGCGGTGGCAAGCATGATGCCGTCGGCGAAGTGCAGATTCGAGCCCTTGAGCACGGCCTCCTCACGTTCGGGATCGGACTGGGTCTCCTCGATCACCACCAGGTGCTCTCGCTGGCGAGCCTCGGCGATGATCTTGGTCGCCAAGGACGCGAAGTACGGCGACGTCATCTCGGGCACCGCGAGCAGCAGGATCCCCGTACGCCCCTCACGGAGTCGGCGGCCGACCAGATTGGCCCGGTAGCCGAGGGCGTCGATCGCCTGCTCGACCCGCTGGCGGGTGGTGGGGGCGACGATGGGTCGCTGGTGCAGGACGTTGCTGACCGTCTTGGGGTCGACACCGGCATGTGCGGCCACGTCCTTGATGCTCGGCCGACGTGTTGCCATCGAGGCTCCTCAGGGTCAACGGGCACAGGTGCGTTCGGTGAGAAACAGGGTGGCGAGGTCTTGACCCTGTCTCAACTCCGTCCATATTCTAACGTCGGAATCGAGCAAAGGAGCCGACATGCCGTTCAACCGTCGAAGCCTGTTGACCGCTGGACTGGGTCTCGCTGCCGTGACAGGGCTGGGTGCTTGTGGGGTCGGGGGGCAGCAGAAGACTCCCCAGACCCAGGGTGGCGAGCTGCGTATGACGTGGTGGGGCGGCGACTCCGAGAACAAGACTTTGAACGCCGCTCT
>JAKDKP010000292.1 GCA_030453285.1 Propionibacteriales bacterium | reverse complement strand
CGGCGTCGTGCACCAATCGCAACAGCGCACTCCTGGGGGCCCGGGCCCGGCACCCGATGCAGGTACGGACCGGCCCAGACCCAGGGATTGGCTCAGGCATCGCGATTCCCCTGCCCGCCACGGCCTCGCAGGCCGCGACCCTCAAGCCGTTCCCACGGTCCGGAGACGTGCCGTACCTCTCGACCGGTCCAGTGCTCGACCGCGGCCAGCAACACGAATGCTGGCTGGGCCTCCCGCAGCTCCAGCACACCCTCGGTCGGCTCGCGCGTCTCGGACGCCTCGAACAGCTCCGGTCCGCGATTGGCCGGCCCGCCGGGGGATTCGGTCACGCAGGGGCCTCGGTGTCGGGCCGGATGTCGATCCGCCAACCGGTCAGCCGGGCGGCAAGTCGAGCATTCTGCCCCTCCCGACCGATCGCCAGGGAAAGCTGGTAGTCGGGCACGACCACCCGGGCGGCGCGAGCGGCAGGGTCGACCACGGTGACCGAGGTGACCTTGGCCGGCGAGAGCGCCTCGGCCACGAACCTGGCCGGATCCTCGTGCCAGTCGACGATGTCGATCTTCTCCTCGTTCAACTCGTGCATCACCGCCCGCACCCGCTGGCCCATCGGACCGATGCAGGCGCCCTTGGCGCTGATGTTGCGGTCGGTGGAGGTGACCGCGATCTTGGTGCGGTGCCCGGCCTCGCGGGCGACCGCCTTGATCTGCACGATGCCCTGTTCGATCTCGGGCACTTCGAGGGCGAAGAGCTTCTCCACCAGGCCGGGATGGGTGCGCGAGACCACCACCTGCGGACCGCGGAGTTCCTTGCGGACCGCCACCACGTACACCCGCAGGCGGGTCCGGTGCGGGTACTTCTCCCCCGGCACCTGCTCGGCCAGCGGCATGATCGCCTCGATCTTGCCCAGATCGACCCGTACCGTACGGGCGTCGCGGTCGGCCTGCACCATGCCGGAGACGATGTCGCCCTCCACGCCGGCGAAGTGGCCGTACTTCTGTTCGTCCTCGGCCTCACGGATCCGCTGGAAGATCACCTGGCGGGCGGTCGAGGCGGCGACCCGTCCGAATCCGGCCGGGGTGTCGTCGAATTCGCCGACCTTGTTGCCCTCCTCATCGAGTTCGGGGGCGATCACGGTGACGTGGCCGGACTTGCGGTCCATCTCGACCCGCGCTCCCTCGGCAGCAGTGTCGCCCTTCTCGTACGCACCAAGCAGGGCTTCCTCGATGGCCGAGACCAACAGGTCGAAGGGCAGGTCGCGATCGCGCTCCAACTGCCGCAACAGTGAGATGTCGATGTCCATGATCAGTTCTCCTCGTCCGTGCCGGTCTCATCGTCGGTCTCGACCGCGTCGAGCGGCGTCGTGCGGCGATTGAACTCCACCTGCACCACCGCCTTGGCCATGTCGGCGTACGGCACCTCGCGCTCCTGCCCGTCGACGTCGAGGGTGGCGCCGTCGGCGCTGTGCCCGGTGATCCGGCCGATGATCGATTCGGCGTCGTCGGTGAAGTTGATCTTGATCAGGCGTCCGGTGTTGCGCCGCCAGTGCTTCTCCTCGGTGAGCGGTCGGTGGACCCCACGGGAGGAGAGTTCGAGGGCGTGGCGGTCGGTGTCCAGGCTCCCCGACTCCTCAAGAGCCGCCATCACCTTCTTCGTCGCGCTGGCCAACTCGTCAAGGCTCGGTCCGGTGCCATCGGGGCCGTCCCCGTCGATGACGAGGCGCACCAGCGTGCTGCGCCCGGCGGGTTGGGTCTCGATCGCCTCCAACTCCAGCCCGAATCCAGCCAGCAGGGGCGTCAACTCCGCCGCGATCTGGTCGTGATTCATTCCGCCGTCACTCCTCAATCCGATTGTGGGGTTCTCTTGTGCCGCCGCCGACAACCTGGTCGTCGTACGGGGTGGGGGCCAGCCTAGCCCGACTCGGGTACGGTCGACAGGTGCACCACAACAGGACCAGACGACTCCCTCGTCGCGCCCTCCTCGGCCTGGGTTTCGCTGCCGGGTTGTCCACGTTGAGTGGCTGTGCCTCCTCCCCCACCATTGACGGCGCCAACCGCGTACCTCCGCCTTCGGTGCCTCCGCCACCTCCCCTCGAGGGACTGGACGCCGGCATCGCTGCCGAGTCGCAGGCGCTGGCCTGGTGCGACGCGATCGGTGACAAGGGCTACAAGCTGCCGGCCGGGTTGAGCGCCAACCTGCCTCTGATCACCGAGGTGCACCGCCGCCACCTGCTCGCCCTGCAGTTGCCCGATCCTTCGACGCGACCGTCCGGCACCCCTTCGGCCGGCCTCGATCCGCAAGCCGGATCGGTCGACCTCGGATCCGACGACGTCCAGCGGGCCACGAGCCGGATGATCAAGGCTCTCGGGGACGTTTCGGCATCGCACCGTGAAGCCGCCGTGGCCGGCACCGGTTCTGCGGCACGCTTCTGGGCCTCGCTGGCAGCCGCTGCCGCTCAGTCGGCTCGGATCGTCCCGCGCACCAAGGCGATGCCTGCGCTGGCCGACGAGCCGGCGCACGCTGCGGTCGAGGTGCCGACCGAACCCGAGGCGTTGGCCACGCTCCTCACCCAGTTGCATGCCCTGGTGTACGGATGCCAGGTGGCGTTGAGCGGGGTGAGTGGCGAGAAGGCGTCCGAACCGTTCGTCGCCCGACTCTCCTCGGCGCGGCTGTTGCGCGACGACGTGACCGAGGCTCTGCGCGCCCTCCGGGCCGAGGTGCCCGCAGCCGAGCCGGCCTACGAGGTGACGGTTCCCGCCGACACCGGTGCCGCCCGCGGGCTGGTTCGGGGGCTCGAGAGTGCCCTCCTGCCGCATCTCGGCGCCGCTGTGTCCGGCGTCGGCGACGGCAGGGTCCGGGCGCGTCTGGTCGACGCCCTCACCGAACGCGCCCGAGTCCTTGTCGACTTCGGTGCTCGCCCGCAGTGGTGGCCGGGCTATCCGAGCTGAGACTCGACCGGCCACGACGAGGGCGGCCCGACCGGCCGAGGGAGGTCGGCTCGGACGAGGGAGGTCGACTCAGGCGTTGCTGCGGACGACCGCGGTCACCTGATCGACCAGATCGTCGATGGACACGTCGCTGGCAGCGCCGCTTGCACGGTCGCGCACCTCGGCCAACCCCTCGGCCAGCCGCTTGCCCAGCACCACGGTGGTCGGCATGCCCATGATCTCGGCGTCGGCGAATTTCACCCCGGGGCTGGCCTTACGGTCGTCGAACAGCACGTTGACGCCACGGTCGGACAACTCACCGGCGATCTGGGTTGCCTTCTCCAGCAGGGCGGGATCCTTGCCGGCGGCGACCAGTTGCACGTCGAACGGGGCCAACTGGCGCGGCCACGCCAGTCCCTTCTCGTCGCAGCTGTATTCGGCGACCGCGGCCACCGCGCGGCTGACGCCGACGCCGTACGAACCCATGGTGACGGTGACCAGCTTGCCGTTCTGATCAAGGACCTTGAGCCCGAGCGCGTCGGCGAACTTGCGACCAAGCTGGAAGATGTGACCCATCTCGATGCCGCGGGCGAGCTCGAGCGGACCCGACCCGTCGGGAGCGGGGTCGCCGGCGCGCACCTCGGCCACCTCGATCGTGCCGTCGGGAGTGAAGTCCCGTCCACAGACGAGGTCGAAGACGTGCTGACCGTCAGCATCGGCACCGGTGACCCAGCGGGTGCCGGTGACCACACGCGGGTCGACCAGATACTTGATCTTGGTCACCGACTCAGCACCCAGCACGCCGGGGCCGATGTATCCCTTGACCAGTTGAGGATGCCGGGCGAAGTCCTCGTCGGTGAACGGTTCGATCGCCACCTCTTCACCGATCTGTGCCTCGAGCCGTTTGGCGTCGACCTCCCGGTCACCGGGCAGGCCGATCGCGAGCGCCTTGGGCTCACCGCCGGGTGGAGTGATCATGAACAGCACATTCTTGAGCGTGTCTGCACCGGTCCAGGCTCGATCGCTCCGCGGGTGCAGCTCGTTGGCGGCGGCGACCAGCGTGTCGATGGTCGCCGAGTCGGGAGTCTGCTCGGCGTGCGCCACTGGTGCGTCCTCGTACGGAAGATCATCGGGCACGAGCACGGTGACAGCCTCGACGTTGGCGGCGTAGCCACCGGGTGATCGTACGTAGGTGTCCTCACCGTTGGTCGAAACGGCCAGGAACTCCTCCGAGGCCGACCCGCCCATCGAGCCCGACATGGCCTGCACGATCACGTACTCGAAGCCGAGGCGGTCGAAGATCCTGCGGTAGGCCTCGCGGTGCCGCTGATAGTTCGCCTCCAGCCCGGCGTCGTCGACGTCGAAGGAGTAGGCGTCCTTCATGATGAACTCGCGGCCCCGCAGGATGCCGGCCCGGGGCCGGGCCTCGTCGCGAT
>JAKDKP010000291.1 GCA_030453285.1 Propionibacteriales bacterium | reverse complement strand
TGCACGGTGCGCTCCTGGGCGCCGAATTGGTGGTGCCCGAACAACTTCTCGTCGCCTGAGATCGAGTCGTCGGCCAGCACCGGAAGGGCCCGTGCCAACTCGCTCAGGCTGGCAGTGGCGAGCGGATCGGCCCGTCCCTGCGTCAGCCACGACTTCGCCAGCACCTGGAATCGTCCCCGGTACAGTTCGGGCACCCGGGTAGCGAGCAGCAGCGCCGAATGGGCCACCGCGAAGGCGTTCTTGGCGCCCGGCTCGTTCTCGCGGGAGACGGCACGACCGCGTACGGTGTCCAGCATCTGGCCGCGCCAGATGAACGGGGCAAAGGAGCGCTCGACCGCGTCGAGAAGCCTTGTGTGGTTGGGGTCGGTGACCTGCCAGGTGGTGTCGGCCACCAGGGTGAACAGCTTGCCGACCCCGCTCAGCGCAACATTGCCGTACGTCCCGACGTAGGGCAGATACTGGTGGTCGATGTAGGACCCGTCGGGATGGAAGCCGCTGCCTGAGGTGACGGTGGAGAACAGGCTCGCCTTGCCGCCGCCCTTGACGTCGCTGAGGGCGTCGCGGGCCATTGCCAGCTCGTCGGCCCGGCGGTCGATGATCCCTCGGAGCGCGCAGGCCAAGGCCTTGTCTGCTCGGTTCCCTCCGGTTTCGGGGTTCTTGCCCTGACCGCGGAAGTTGGGGTCGGGAGTGAAGCGCCGGACGGCGGCGGACGCCGCGGCGCGATCCTCGTCGGTCTGCGCGGCGTGGGCCAGGACGTAGAGATCACCCACCTGGCGGGGAACACCGATCTCCCAGAACCACCAGTTCCCGCGCGGCTTGACCCCCGGGTGGTACCAGTTGGTGATCATGTGGCGACTCCATCGGCCGAGCTTGTCGCCGACCGCGGCATCCTCGAACTGATCGGTGTCCGGCGTTGCCCAGGCAGTCGCGATCGTCACCAGGCGGCCAAAGTGTGCGGCAATGTTGCTCTCAGCGCCGTCGGTCATCGAGGCGTCGTCCCAGATGTTGCCCTGCGCGGCGGGCTCGTCGTGGGCGGAGGTGAGAAGTGTGTAGGCCTCGGTCGAGAGCTCGGCCAGTCGTCGGGCCGCATTGGGTTCGCCGGCGGCGGTTCCGCGGCCGGTGAGCTGATCGGTCCAGCGTTGGCGCAGGGTGTCGAACTCGTCGGCGGCGATCGCGGTGTCGGCAGACCACAATCCAGTGCCGGCCACTGCTACGGTCCCGGCGGCCGTGGCGCCGAGCAACTGGCGTCGCGACATGCCCCCGCTCGTCATCGGTGGTTGATCATGGTTGGCCATCGGCTTCTCCTCATTGCGGCCCGCCATCCTCCATTGGACAGCGCTTGCCCGATCCTAGACCGCCGTGTTGATGTCAGGCTGGTGCCATGACCACACAGATCGACTGGGTCCATGAACTGTCCGAGGTGCGCAGCCACAGTCACTTCGGTGGCCCCGAAGCCGACTACATGAGTTGGCCGTACGCCGGCACCGCCGATGAGGCGTTGGCCCAGCTCGACACCGCGTACGAGCGGTGGATCACCGGCGTACGTGGCCTCGACGCCGAAACGCTGGCCCAGCCCTGCGGTCCGGACGAGGGCCCGTACGCCGACCTTCCGATGGCAACTCTGGTGCTGCACATCCACCGTGAGGTGATCCACCACGGCGCCGAGATCGCCCTGTTACGTGATCTGTACGCGCACCGCTGAACCCGATCACGCCTGGTGAACCCGGTCAGCGGTGGCGAAGCAGAACCAATAGCCATCGGGCACCTCGAACACCACTTCGGTGGTGGCGACCGGGGTGCTGTCGTAGCTGTCGGGGCCACGGCGGACCGGGAGACCGGCCGCCCGCGCCGACGCCAGGATCGGGGCGAGGTCGGTCACCCAACAGAACACGTCGGCCACATGCCCACCGTTGAGGTGGTGCGGGGTGGCGGAGCCGAACTGGGCGAGATGGATCTGCGCGTCCCCGCGCCCGAGCACGAGGTATTCCTCGTTGCCGTCGAAGTACCGCAGGCGCCGGAAGTCGAACGCACGTTCGTACAACTCGGCTGCTGCGAGCACGTCCGGCATCGTGAGGATTGCCGCCGTCGTACTTGGTTTCTTCAGCATCTTTGCCTCCGTCGAGAGGCTAGCAGCCGGTAGCCCTGCGGGCGGGTGGTTCAGCCGTCCAGATCGGTTCAGGTGCCGACGTAGGCGACCAGATCCATCTCCACGCGGACGTCGGGATGCCCGAACGTGACCGCGACCGTGGTGCGCGCAGGGCGGTGGTCACCGAGTCGCTCGGCGTACAACTCGTTGAATCGGGCGAAGTGCAAGGGGTTGGCCAGGTAGGCGTTGATCTTGACCGCGTCCGCCAAGGTCGCACCCAATTTGCCGAGTGCCGATTCGAGCTGATCGAAGGCCAAGGACACCTCGGTGTCGAAGTCGCCGACGTGGGGCGAACCGTCCTCGGTGGTGGCCACCATGCCCGATACGTGGATCCAGTCGCCGGCCTTCACCGCGGTGCTGAGCGGGGCGGTGAGGTGATCGGCAGGGATGAGTTCCATGAGTGTGTTTCCTTGGGTTGTCGAGTGTCTTGCTTCGCCGGAAGCGTAATTCGTGCGTCGTGGACGGGTGAGAGCCGTAGTTTTTCACGAGACGACGCCCCGGCAACGTACGCGATCGGACAGACTGCAGCATGATCCCTTTCGACACCGCGCTGCTGCTCGGTGCCGTGGTGGTCATCCTCGCGGTCGTTGCGGCCCGCCTCGGATCGGGCATCGGCCTGCCGGCCCTGCTGCTCTTCCTCGGTCTCGGCATGCTGCTGGGCGACGGTGTGCTCGGCATCCAGTTCTCCAACGCTGGCCTTGCCCAGGAACTCGGCATCCTTGCCCTGGCCATCATCCTTGCCGAGGGCGGATTGTCGACCAAATGGGGCGACATCAAATCCTCGGTCGCCCCTGCCGTGATGCTCGCCACCGTCGGCGTTGGGGTCAGCATCGCCGTCGTCGCCAGCTTCGGCTACTTCGTGCTCGGCCTCGACCTGTGGATCGCCATTCTGCTGGGTGCGGTGTGCACACCGACCGACGCGGCCGCAGTATTCGCCGTCCTGCGCAACGTCGGCATCCCGCACAAGGTTCGCGGCACCCTGGAGGCCGAATCCGGGCTGAACGACGCACCAACTCTGCTGCTCGTCACGATCGCCAGCGCCGCCGCCGTCGGTGCCGGTGACGCTCCGGAAGGTCCGGTGCCGATCGTGTTGCTGATCATTGTCGAGCTCATCGGTGGCCTGGTGCTCGGCGGGGTCGCCGGTTGGATCGGTGTCCAATTGATGCGACGGGTCGCGTTGCCGGCCTCTGGTCTGTATCCGATCGCCACCGTCACCTGGGTGATGTTGGCCTATGCGCTCAGTGGCCAACTCAACGTGAGCGGGTTCGCCGCCGCGTACGTGTGTGCCCTGATCCTCGGCAATGCGGGGTTGCCCCACCGTACGGCCACCAGGTCGTTCGTCGAAGGGGTGGGCTGGATCGCGCAGATCGGCCTGTTCGTGATGCTCGGACTGCTGGCCACACCGGGTCGACTCACCTGGGAGACGGTGGGCATCGGCGTTGCAGCGGGTCTGGTCCTCACCTTCGTTGCGCGTCCGCTGTCGGTGTGGGTGTCGACCGCGATGTTCCGATCCTCGTGGCGGGAGCGCACCTTCCTGTCCTGGGCGGGACTACGCGGTGCGGTGCCGATCGTGCTCACCACCATCCCGCTGGCGGCCGGGGTCGCCGGTGCCGATCGACTGTTCGACATCGTCTTCGTCTTCGTCATCGTGTTCACCCTCCTGCAGGCGCCGACACTGCCCCTGGTGGCCAGGATTCTTGGCCTGTACGACCCCAACGCGGCCTCCGATGTGGACGTCGAGGTGGCCGTTCTCGACCGGATCAAGGCCGACCTGATGCAGGTACGGATCCCCGATCGGTCGGCGCTGAGTGGGGTGTTCGTGTCCGAACTGCGACTGCCGCGCAACGTGGCACTGTCGTTGATCGTCCGCGATGACGTGCCCTTCACCCCCACCGACACCGATCGGATCCAGGTGGGCGACGAGTTGCTGATCGTTGCTCCCTCAGCCTTGCGCCCGGCCGCCGAGAGTCGTCTGCGGGCGATCGCCAAGGGTGGTCGACTGGCGCGCTGGCGCGGTGAGCACGGAGACGACTGAGGCCTACAGTCCGGGCTCCATGAGTGCCACGAGTTCCTCGGCGGCGGCCGAGGTGTCGAAGGTGGTGTCCTCCAGCTGTTCGGCCACGATCGCGTTGATTGCGCCCGAGACCATGATCGCCAAGGTGTGCAGGTCAGCCGTCCCCTGATCTCCGCGCTCGGCTCGTGCCGATTCCATGATCA
>JAKDKP010000290.1 GCA_030453285.1 Propionibacteriales bacterium | reverse complement strand
GCCCTCGGGGTCGCCGTGCACGCGATCATCACCAGGGCGACCGCCGGCCCCGAAGGCTGGCGCGGTGGGTTCGCTGCCGGTCTGGCGTTGACCGGCATCATCGCCTTCCAACCCGTGCTCGGGATCGTGGCCGTGCTCGGTGCCTTGGTCGGGGCCCTGCTGGTCTCCGGTCTCGGCCGACGGCTCCGGTTCGGCATCATGCTGGTGGTCCCGCTGGTCGCCCTGTTGCCGTGGTGGCCCGCGCTGATCGCCCATCCGGGGCGCGCCCTGCTCGGCCCCGACCCGATCGGTGATGCCTCGTCCCGGTGGTGTTCTGGGGATGCCTGTTTTGCCCTGCCGCCTGCTGCGATGGATCTGCTGCTGGGTCGTGTCGGTGGGGAGGGCCTGCCGCCGGTGTGGTTGTCGGCCATCGTCATCGGGGTGATCTGGCTGGTCGCGCTGGCTGGCGTGCTGCTGCGGCCACGGCACCGCCTGGTGCTGACCGGGTGGGGTGTCGGCTTGGTCGGTCTGACGCTGGCGGCGGCGCTGTCCCGCCTCGTGGTGTCCGCTCCGCCGCTGGACAGTCAGGTCCGACCGTGGGTGGGCGGTCTGCTGCTGGTCGCCCTGGTCGGGGTCCTGCTGGCTGCCGCAGTCGGCATTGATGATCTTGGTCGGACCCTGTCGGATCGCAGCTTCTCGGCCCTGCAACCCCTCACCGCCATCGCTGCCGTCGTGCTGGCGCTGGCCACCGTGCTGGCCGCCGGTTGGTGGGTCGTGGCGGGGGCGACGGGTCCGTCGATCACGCGTACCAGCATGGCGGCGCTGCCCAGCTATCTGCGGCTGTCGACCCTCGAGCGTCCCGGCAGTGCGGTGCTGGCGATCGACCTGCCGACCGAGGGCCAGGGGACGGCCAGTCATGCACTGATCACCGGCGACCAGATCCGGCTGGGCGACGCCGAGCGCGGCTTCGGGTTCGGCACCGCCGAACGTCAGCAGGAGACCGCCTCGGCCGTCCGCCGGATCGCCGCGGGGGCTGCGGACGCTTCGCTGGCCGACGACCTGGCCGGGCTCGGGATCACGCATTTGTGGATCCGTGGCACCACACCAGAGGTGACGACCATGATCAACAGCACACCGGGGTTGCGTGTCGGTTCCGGCAATGCCGCCGGGCGTGCCTGGGTGGTCGAGCCGGAACCCACCCTCACCGCGCCCTCGCCGATACCGGCCAGTGCGGTCTGGATCGCTGTAGCACAAGGGATCTGGCTGTTGGTGGCAGGCTTCCTGGCGGCTCCGTCGCTGCGCCGCTCGGAGTCGCGCGATCCCGTACAGACCGCTCGTCGTGCTGCCCACTCCGACGGCAGCCGTGCCGGCGGCGCCCGCTCCGGTGCCAAGCGTGGCGCTGCTGATCATGGAGGTCGTTGATGTCGATCACCCGATTCGTTCCCGCCGTCCTTGCCGTGCTCGGTGTCGGCATCGTGCTGGGTGGCGCGACCGTCCTGCCACCACAGCAGCCGAAGCCCATCACCAGCGGCGAGGAGGTCCCGACGAGGGTCACCTCGCTGTGCGCGGTGACCGATCGTGAGTCCCGCACCCTCGATCTGACCGTCGGCCGCGCCGGTCAGCCGACCGACGGAAGCCTGAGCGTGGGCAACCTTGGCGGAGACCAGTCCTGGGATGTCACCGCAGGCACGGCGATTGCCGACAAGATCACCGACGGTCCGATCCTGCTGCGCGCCGAAGGGGTCAGTCCGATCCCGCATGCCGGTGGCCTGGTCTCCCGTACGGCGACCGGAGCCGGTCGCGGACTGGCCGCGCAGGCGTGCACCACTCCCGGAGCTGAGCACTGGCTGCCGGGGCTCAGCGCCAGTGGTGATCATCTGTCCACGGTGGTGATCAGCAATCCCGATCCCGACGCCGCCGAGGTCGACCTGCAGTTCTGGGGGGCCAAGGGTGTGGTCGAGGCTCCCGGCTCCAGTGGCATCTCGATCCCGCCGAACGGCAGCCGTACGGTGTTCCTGGAAGGCATGGTGACCGAGCAGGGACCGATCACCGCCCGCGTACGGGCCACCGCTGGCCGGGTGTCCGTCGTCGCCGATGAGCAATTCCGCTCCGGCGCCGATGCGCGCGGAGCCGACTGGATGGCACCAGCCGCTGCACCGGCCACCACGCAGGTGATCCCCGGCATCCTGCCTGGCTCTGGTGATCGCACCCTGGCGCTGGTGAACCCCGGCGACCGGACCACCACGGTGCGGGTCGAAGCCCTGGGTGTCGACGGGGCCTTTGGTCCGGTCGGCGCCGATCGGGTGGACCTGCCCCCGCAGAGCACCGTGCAACTGCCGTTGGCCGCAGCGCTCAAGGGTGAAGACGTCTCGCTGAGACTGACCGCTGATCGGGCGTTCACCGCCGGCTTGGTGGCCACCAGCCAGGCCGGTGGCCAGGCCCAGGACGTCGCGCGGCCGGTCGCGACCGCTCCGCTGCCGACGACCGGTGTCGCCACCGTACGGACCGACGGTGCGACCTCGACGGTGATGGTCGCCAACCCCGGCCAGCAGCCGGCCGATGTCACCGTCCTGGCGCGAGCTGTCAACGGGGACGAGGTGTCGAACGACACGCTGTCCCTGGCGCCCGGTGTGGCACGCACCTTCGAGGTGGACACCCCGGCGGCCTTCGTCGAGATCACCTCCGCGGCCACCGAGCTGCATGCCGCGGTCGGAGTCACCTCGACCGCCAACCGGGTGGCTGGCCTGGCTTGGCTGCCGGTGACCCCGACCAGTGCGGCCACCGGCGCCGGCCAGGTGTGGCACGACCCGCCCCTGGGGCGCTGAACGAGTGAAGGCCCATTCAGTCGTCCTGGTCGGGCCCGGCAGCCGCGTTCTTCGCGGCAAGGAAGTCCGGGTGCCACAGATACGACAAGGTGGTGTCGAGGTGCCGTCGTAGGAGCAGCTCGCCCACGTCGGTGAGTTCGTAGAACTTGCGGCGCGCGCCGGTGCCAGCGGCCGGCTCGCGATTCACCGTCACCGCCCCCAACTGTTCGAGGCGGCGCATCGCACGATGCAGTGACTGGATGTCCATGTCGAGGTGACCACTGCTGACCCGGTGCATCCAGTCGAGAATCTGCTGGGTCCACGCCGGGCCGCGGGAGAGGCCGAGCAGGATGAGGGGAGCCAAGGCCCCCTTCTTGTGCGTTTCGGCCCACCCCTGGGTCACGGTGGACACGAACTGCTGGAGCTCTGCCTCATTCGGCATGCTCGTGACCCTTGCCCAGCACCGATCCCGCGGTGTGCAGCAGGAGCCCGAATCCCCAGCACAGCGGCATGATCACCAGGACCGCGCCCCAGCTCGCCAGGTCGATGGGCTGCTGGGTGATCCCGCGGAGGGCGGCGTGCGCCCAGTAGCCGAGCATCACCGAGATGAACATGACCGCATGCACCACGAGGAACCCGTACGGGCGCTGGTTGAGCTCGGTCCGCTGCGTGGTCAGGTAGACCACGAAGGCCAAGGCGACGATGGCCAGCATGACGGTGCCCCAGACGGCCGGATGGCCGCCGTCCACGGTGGCGATGATGATCTGGATGAGGGCCGAGGCGACCAGACTTCCGCCGATCACTCCCAGCAGGGAGGCATTGCTCGACGGGGCCCACCCGGCGGGCCGGGCGGTGCCGGAATCGATGGTGGTGGTGTTGCTCATGCGAGTTCCTTTCATCGTAGGTACAGTTCCAAAGGTACTGTACCTATCGCAGAATGCAATCGGTTCCGTTGCTGCGGCAGGGGCTCAATCGTCCTCGTCGCCGTCGGCATAACCCGTCGGGTCGAGGTCCTCGACGCTCACCCCGGTCAGGGCGGACACCTGCTCGACGATCGTCCGGTGCACCAGGATGCGCAACCCGCGGCTGCTGGCCGCGCGGTGCTCGAGGGGGCGTCGATAGATCACCACGCGGGCCGGTTGTCCGCCGGTCGGCTCGATCGCCGCCGCCAGGGGGATCTGGTTGTCCACCCAGGGTGCTTGGGTGGGCGGCACTTCCTCGATGCCGAACTGCACGCCTCGCAGGGCCGTACCTCGATGGCGGTGGATGCGGGCTATCGAATCGGTCACCGCGGCGTCGAAGAGGTCGGCACGCTGCAGCGCCCGGCGAGGTCTGAGGGGAGATCCGGTCCAGGGGTTCGGCATGGCCAGCGGGCCGCGGAGGCCACGCTCGTGCCGATCTCGGCGCCGACCCCGGCCCCGGTGGGCGAGACCGGGTTCATCGCCTGGGTTCGCCATGGGCGCCACTGTAGGCCACCTCGGCGTGGGTTCCCCGATCCTGTCGCCCAACACGAGTACCGTCGCTCGGGTGAGGTCTCGACGCTGCTCCCGCTCCGGCTGTCAGGCCAAGGCCGTGCAGACCTTG
>JAKDKP010000289.1 GCA_030453285.1 Propionibacteriales bacterium | reverse complement strand
ACGAAACGGCGTGCGTGCACGCCATGCAACCCACGCTAGGGTCGGGTGTACGCGTTCGCATCGAGAAGGTCAACGCTGCTACACAATTTGCTACACAACGGACCCGGATTGCGGTACCTCGTACGGGACGGCAACGGACGCTGTCCAGCGATAACTCCACCAGACGGGCACCCCCCCAGAGCTCCATGGCATGGAAGAGGTCAGGGGTTCGAATCCCCTTAGCTCCACAAAGTTCAACGTTACAGCGGCCCGGTTGATCGCGAGCCGCGGATCTCAGCAGTCGGCCGCACGCCCCCGATCGATGACCCCAGGCCGTGGTTGGCTGGAGTGGTCCGCTGAGCACATCAACCAATCTCCTGGGGGATCTGTGACTACTTTCGACGCTCCCGCCATCGCCGACTTCGGGCGCTACCTGGGTGCTGAAGGGGCCGTATCGGTCGACCGGGTGATGCGCTTCGCTACCGAGCAGGGCATGAGTGATGCGGGTTTCGGCGATGCATCATCGCTGCTCGCGCCACTGGGGGAGTTGGTGAGCGGACCGGCATCGGGCCTGGTGACCGACGGCTTCACCCAGATGAAGCTCAAGCTGTGCCAGCTCGGCGACACCGTGATTGCCGCCGCCAAGCAGTACGGCGAGGTGGAGGGGAGCAATGTCGGTCTCGCGTCCGAGATGGGCGTCTCATCCAACACCTGCACTCCAGCCGCGAACCCCTACCTCGAAGGTGGCGGATCGCAGTTCACGGTGGCAGATCTCGAGCTGACCGCCCCCGATCGGCCCACCGCCAGTTTCACTGATCAGATCAGCGGTTCGGTCGAGGGTGCGGTGTTGGAGTTCCTGGACTGGGTATGGACCGAGTTCGAGGTCGACGGCGGCAAGAGCTTCACGGGCTCAATGCTGGAACCACTCGTGGGCAACCCCGGTAGCATCGCGGCCAATGGTGAGGCATGGAAGTCTGCCGCCGCCGGAATGGGCGATGTGGCAGGCACCATGGGCGCCAATCTCGGCGAGCTCGCGGCCAACTACTGGCAGGGTGATGCTGCCGACGCTCTCACCTCCTTCGCGACCACGTACTGGAAGGATGGCGCGGCGTGGGTGGCGACCCAGGTCGGCGACTTCTTGGCCACGGGCTTCGACAAGGTTTCCAGCGTGAGCACGGAACTCGCCGGCACCGCGATCGAAGCCATAGAGACGATCATCAAGATGGCGGTGAAGTTGGCCGCACGGGCCATCCCCATCGTCGGGTGGGCCTGGACGGCGGTCGAGGCGGTGGGCTCCTTCCTCGGCTGGTTGATCGGCATCGAGATCGACAACCTGATCGACGACATCAACAAGATCATCGACATGGCCAAAAGGGTGCTGAATGTGTTCGAGGCCATGAAGCAGATCGTCGAATCGATGAAGAGTTATGTGAACCAGGTCCAGGAGATCGCCAACTTTGTCGCGAGCATCCCCGATCTCACCGCCGTCGACGCGGCGGAGATCGCCGACAAGGTCAAGGGGTTGCCGGAGAAACAAAAGGCCGTGACCGACGCCCTCGACCAGGGTGGCAAAGCCATCGGTGAGGTCGACGCCGCCGCTGCCAAGGTGGCAGGCGAATAGCACACCCCTGGCCACCCATCCGGCACGTGAACGCCCTGAGGAGATGCAATGCCTGCTCGCCCTGACTTTCCCACCCCACAAATGTTCGCGGCCGAGCGTGAACTCGACGCCGACATCGAGATCGGCCTCGCGCGGGCCAGAGAGCTCCAGTCGACGCTCGACGAGAACGCGAAGGAGGAGGCCGAGCGTGAAGCAGCCGAAGCGCAGGTTGAGCCGCAGCTGATGACCTCGGACCAGCTCCAGTCGTTGGTCAGCCGCCACGCGATGACTCCTGAATGGCGGACAGTGATCGACAGGATCGACCGCGGCCAGACCAGTTGGGACCACGTGCTGACCTCGCTGCGCTCCGCCACCGCAGACCAGGAGGTCAGCGCCGCGTTCCAGTCGCTGGCATCGGTGGCACCGCCAACACCCGAAGAGCTGCATGAGTTCGGCATCGGCCCCGATCCGGCCGCGAACGACGACACCGCGGATGCCCCCACTCCAGGCTCGCCGCGATCCTGAATGCATCAGCGATTGCGTTCCGCAGCATCACAAGGCTCGGTCACATGATCATCAGTCATGACCCGAATCCTCCTAAGCTCAGGCTTATGGCAGAGGGTGAGACGTACGACCGCAGATCGCTGCGACGGATGGCCGTCCGGCTCGCGCGGCAGTGCGCTCGCGACATCGGGAGCGGCGTCAACTCCGTACGGCCGTGGCACTTCGCGCTGGCGTGGTTGCAGATCGCCCGTCCAGAGTTGCGTACGGCTCTGACGACACAGGCCGGACAACAGGCCGAGTCGTTGCTGAGCGATGACATCGACGAGTACCGCGCCACGTTGTCCATGGCGGGGGTGGATCCCGTACGAGCCGGTGACCTGACCGCCAGCTACTGGGACGCCACCACCTCGGCGCCGCTGGATGACGAGGCCATGGCTCATTGGGGCGTGGCCGCGCAGGAGACGATGCACCTGTTGGACAAGGCGATGGAGTTCGAGCGCAGCGATCACGTCCGGCTCCAGTCGTCCACCTCGCTCCTGCCGATGCTGCGGGCACTGGCCGAACCGCGCACGAGCACCTTTGCTCGCCTCATGCAGTTGGCGGGCACCGATGTCGAGACCGTCGCCCGTCGGCTCGATGGCTCCCATCGGCCGGTGGCGGTCGGGACCATGGCCGATCGATTCACCGTCGCGGAGATGACCCGCGAAGAGGAGCATCTGACGCGATACGTCCTGCACGACGTCGAGTGGCGCACGACCCTCAACGGGGAGGTGCACCACGGCGTGGCGTTCGCGACGATGGCCGTACGAGCTCAGTTCTGTGAAGCGGTGGCCCAGTGGGCCCGCCTCGCGGCGCATCCCAACGTGCTGGGGTGTGTCGGCGGACGAGACCTCGACGGCTCGATCCTGGTCGTCACCGACCCGTGGGACCAGACCCTCACTGAACGGCTCGACGACACCGATCGTCCCCGGCCCAGCATCGCCGCGCTGCTCAAGATCGCGCAGGTGGTGGCATACGGGCTGCAGCACGTCCATGCCGCCGGGCTTGTCCACGGCGCGGTGTCGGCGGACGCGGTGGTGCTCACCGGCGACGCCTGGGCGCAATTGCGTGCGCCGGGTCTGGATGCCGCGATCACGAGCCAGTCCACCACCGGCGATCCGGGCCCGGCGTCCGACGTCCGGGACTGGGGCACGATGGTGCGGCAGCTGGTCGACGGCCGGACCGTCCCGGACCAGTTGGCCGCCCTGCTGGAGCAGACGACCGGCCGGGAGCCGGTGCCGCTGGAGCACGTGCTCGACGTGATGACTGACCTCTGTGGAGTCGACGGCACGCTCGGGCCGACACCCACGCCCACGCCGCCCAGTCTGGTGGCCGAGGCGTTGACCCGCGAATCGTTGACCGGGTCCGAAGCAGCGCGCACACCACTGCTGGAGGCACGCGGGCGGGCAGCCAGCGACCCGTACGTCTTGATGCACGCGGCTCGGATGATCACTGATGCCGAAGCGGGCCAGGAACTCCTCGATGACGGCCTGGCCGATCGGCGTCCCGGACCCGATGGTCAGGTCGTACGAGCCGGGCTGGCGCACTTCCGCAACCACCCGGCCGCCGCAGCCGAACTACTCGACCCTGCCACCGATGATGACGCGCCCCTGGTCACGGCCCTGCGTCAGGCGATCGACACGGCCCGGGAGAAGGTCGAAGAATACGACGCCGGGCTGGACGCCGAGATGATCATGTCCGCCGTGAGCGCCGACGGCACCCTGATGGCCGGGGTGATCTGGGGTGAGGACGACGAAGGGTGGCCACTCGTGGTGCTGGCCGACCTTCACCTACCGATCGTCCGGCAGCTCCCGCTGTCGGTCGAGCCGCCATCGGAGGGGAGTCCCTTTGCGGTGAGCAATGACGGAACTCAGGTGGCGTGGTGCTCCGACGAGTCCACTGTTGCGGTGATCGACACCCACCGCGGCGTGGTGGTCCAGACCCACGACGTCCTGGATCTGGTGCGCCACCTCCAGTTCACCAACGACGGCCGCCTGCTGGCGGTCACCGCCGGTGGAGCCGTGGCCCGGCTGGCCTTGCGGACGCCCGCCCGTCCGGATCTGCAGCCGCGACCGGTCGCGGTGCCGACCAGGACCACGCCGCCGCCGGATCTGCTGCGCCGCGTCGGACCGTCGCCGGACCTCCCCGGCCCGCCTTGACCGCTGCCGGTCACGCCGCTGCTGGGGCAGCCATCAAGGCCTCACGCTTGTTGATCATGACGTACGCGCCCACTCCAGGGCCAGTT
>JAKDKP010000288.1 GCA_030453285.1 Propionibacteriales bacterium | reverse complement strand
GACCCCGCACTTGCACTGTCGGCACCGGAGCCACGGGTGCCACCGCCGGGACCAAGAGTGGCGGCCTGGCTCGAGCTGTTGCCGGACTTCTTCCCCCCGCCTCCGCCGTCGCCGCCTTTGTCGGACTTTCCGTCGAGGACCTTGTTCGGGCTGTTGCCCTGCGGCTTGCCCGGTGTCGGCATCGGCCGGTTCAGTGCCGATTTCGCTTCCTGCTCGGAGCCCATCGAGTTGTAGAGGTCGAAGCCGATGAAAGACAGGAATCTGTAGGTGAGATAGGGCGCGAACCCGGCGAGCGCCATGAGCACGATTCCGGCGAGAGGATCGGCGACCGAGGCCAGATCCGCCTCGATCGGTGCTGAGACCTGGGTGACGGCCACGAGCAGGATGATGACCAGGACGAGCTTGCTGAAGATCAACGCGAGGACGAACATCGACCATTTGCCGATCCAGCCGCGACTGGCATCCCAGGAGGCCCCGGCGAACGCGAACGGGGCCAGGACCACGGCGACCAGCAGCAGTGCTTTGCGGATGAGCAGGCTCAGCCACACGATCGCGGCCGCGGAGATCGCGAGGCCGCCGAGGAAGATCGAGATGATCGCGCCGACTCCCGGCGCGGTGATGTTCAGGGTGGCCAGCGCGGCGACCAGGCCGGTGATCTTCGCGCCCATCGACTCGGTGGTCTCGCCGGCGGCTTGGATGATGCCGATGCACAGCTGATCGACGATCTCGAGCAGTAGGGCGGTCAGGGTGAGCACGACGAAGGATCCGAGTACGCTCTTGGCCAGTCCGAAGGCTGCGCGGGAGAGCGCGCCGGGTTCTCGGCGGATCATCCCGGTGATCAGTTGCAGGCAGAAGAAGATCAGCATCACGAAGATCGCGATGCCGAAGATCAAGTTGAAGACCTCGACGTATTCGCCGCTGGTGACATCGACCAGGGTCGTGGTGTCGAAGATCTTCCAGACGGACTCGAACATCCATTCCGCGGCCGCGCCCATGCCCGCGGCCAGCCACTCGAATGGTGCTGATACGAGGCTGGCCGCGGCTTCCCCTGCGGTGTCGCAGACCGAGGAGAGGACAGGTACGTCGCAGAAGCCCATCTCAGATGCCCTGCCCGACGTCCCAGAAGAAGTTCACCAGGGTGACTGCGGCCCCCGACAGGACGGCTGCGGCACAGCTGATGAGGACACCGATTTTGCCCCTGCCCGCGAGGTTCGGGTTGCTCGAGTTGGAGCCGTACGCCCAGACAATCGCGGAGATAATCAGGGCGAGCACGGACAGGATCAGCGCCACGGTCATCACGGCGCCGACGATCTCGCGCAGCTGTTCGATGCCGGGGAGTCCGGAGTCATTGGGGTCAATGTTGATCACGACAGACGCTCCTTCATGCAGAGTCGTTGGGTGCTTGTCTGCGGCAAGGTGCACGGGCGTTGTCGTGGCATGAAGAAGCGCCCATCCGGTATCTGGATGGGCGCTCGGGTCGTTCGTGGAGTGGGGCGGGGATCAGAGCTGTTCGCCGAGGTTGACCAGCCAGTTCAGCCATCCGGTGGCCGCTCCAGCGAGGATCGCGCCGCCGAGGGAGACGAGCACGCCGATGCGGCCTTTGGCGGCGAGGCTGTAGTTGCCGGTGCTCGCAGCGATCGCCCAGATGATCGCGGAGACGAGGACCATGAGCACGGCGATGATCAGCGCGGCCATGAGCAAGGCACCGGCGACCTCCATGAGATCACCGATGCCGCTCATGCCCTCGAAATCGGGAAAAACATCCATGCCCCCAGGTGCACAGGCACCGGGTGGGGCGCCAGCCGCCGATTCGCGTCAACGTCGGGCACGGAGCATTACCTCGGTGGAAGCCCACGCACGTGAAACCGGGCATCGAATGCGACTGACCTGGTGGGTCGAGGGTTCACGGTGCGATCAAGAGACGAATGCATCTGATGTAACTTCGGACCTTTACCGGCAGGGTCGGATGATCGAAGTGCCCGAATGGCCTGCTCGCTTGGGTCCTCATGCCGTCCAGGTGGGTTGGCCGTCGCGTGCCATCGGATGTAGGCTTGCTTTATGCAAGCCAGTGAAGAATCAGTGAAGGACGCCGTCGTCGGCGTGTGGACGTTCGGCTCCTACGAGACGAAGGACATCGACGGTAGCGACGTGGCCTACCCGCTCGGGGAGCACGCGACCGGGATGATCATGTACACCGCTGACGGGTACATGTCGGTGCAGATTGGCGCCGCTGGCCGCCCGGCGTATGCGGACGGGGCCCTGCACGGCGGCACGGACGCTGAACGCGCCGCTGCCGCGGCCGGCTACCTCGCCTATACCGGCACTTACAGCGTGGACGTAGACGTGATCACCCATCACCCGGTCGCGAGCCTGTTCCCGAACTGGGAGGGCAGCGACGTGCCCCGCCGGGCCACGATCCAGAACGACACGTTGAGCCTGGACCTGCTGGAACCCATCCAGCAGGACGGCCAGGCCCGCACCGGAACGCTGAGGTGGCATCGTGCCTCTGCGCTCTGACTGGTCGCACGATGCCTGCTCGATCGCCCGCGGCGTCCAAGCCGTCGGTGACCCCTGGGTGCTGCTGATCCTGCGCGAACTGGTGAACGGACAGACACGGTTCGACGCCCTACGCGAAAGACTCGGTATCGCGGACAACACACTCGCAGCACGGTTGAAGTCCATGACCGAAGCCGGGCTCGTCACCCGGCATCCCTACCACGATGGGCGCCGCACCCGTTACGAGTACCAGCCCACCGAGGCCGCGAAGGACGCGCTGCCGATCCTGCACGCCTTCTCGCTGTGGGCCGGCAAGCACGCCACCGGCGATGCCGACCGGGAGATCGAGATCGTCTGCCGCGCCTGCGGTACCCACAGCACCATGGGTGAGAGGTGCAGCGCCTGCGGAAGTCAGCTCACCGTGGCGACCACGGCATGGATTCGCCCGTCGAGCACCGACCGCACACCGGTACCCCTGGCCGGATAGCCCCCGGAACACTTCCGCTCCCGGCCACCGCGCCCGCGGTGGTCCGAAGAAGCACCAGGAAAGGACACCCGATGCCCGCACCCGATACCGCCTCATTGCCCGCAGCATTCTACCTGCCACTCGCCGAGAACGAGTTCGACTCCACCGCGGCCACAATGAGCCCCTGGGACGAGTCGATGCAGCACGGCGGACCGCCGGCGGCGTTGCTGGCTCGCGCGGTCGAGCGGGTGCGCCCGGATGCGGGGATGCCGATCGGGCGGATCTCGATCGACATGCTCGGCCCGATCCCGCAGGGGCGTATTCGCACCGAAGCGCAGATCCTGCGGCCGGGCAAACGGATCGAGCTGGTCGAGGCCAAGCTGTGGGCAAACGAGAAGCTCGCGGTCACCGCGACCGCCTGGCGCCTCCGCGCCACCCCCGGCGCAACAACCGAGCAAGCACACACAGTGGAAGCCCCGGCGCTGCCGGAGGAGCAGGAGCAGGTCTACTTCCCCGGCGTGGATCCGGACTGGGGGTACGGGCGGGCCATCGAGTGGCGCTTCGTCGCAGGCTCCTACCAGGAGACGGGCCCGGCCAACGTCTGGGCCAGGCCCCGCATCCCGCTCGTCGCCGGCGAGGAGACCAGCCCCGTCCAACGGCTGGCGATCGTCGCGGACTCCGCCAACGGGCTCTCCGCCGAGCTCTCCCAGACCGAGTGGGCGTTCATCCCGCCGACCATGACACTCACCCTCGGCAGACAGCCCGGCACCGAGTGGGTCAACATCACCGCGCGCACGATCATCTCCGCAGATGGCCGCGGTGTGACCGACGGGGACCTCTACGATCAGGACGGATACCTCGGAGTCGTGAGCCAACCCCTGCTCGTCGCCGCCCGCTGACCCGACCGACGCGCATCACCGCGATACCGGCACCACTCATTACGAGGAGGACATCATGACCACGGCCTACGAGCCCGAGATCACCGCACTGCTGTGCGTGGACCTGTACAACGACTTCCTGACCGAGGGCGGCAAGCTCTACCCCTGGGTCAAGGACATCGCCGAGGCCAACGACATGCACGAGAACCTGCGCACGCTAGTGGCAGCCGCCCGGGAGAAGGGCATCACCGTCTACCACGTACCGCACCACCGGTGGGAGCCCGGCGACTACCAGGACTGGAAGTACCCCTCGCCCTATCAGCTCGGTGCTGCCGAGCGGCAGGCGTTCGCCAAGGACACCTGGGGCGGGACGTTCCACGACGACTTCCAGGTCCAGGACGGCGATGTCGTGGCCACCGAACACTGGGCCTCCAGCGGCTTCCCGAACACCGACCTGGAGCACAAGCTCAAGCGGTTCGGCAAGGAGAAGATCATCTGCGTGGGACTACTGGCGAATACGTGCTTGGAGGCCACGGCCAGGATCGGGATGGAACTGG
>JAKDKP010000287.1 GCA_030453285.1 Propionibacteriales bacterium | reverse complement strand
CGAAAGGTCTTCGCATGGTCTCCAAGGTTGCCCTGCTCACCGCTGGTGGCTTCGCCCCGTGCCTCTCGTCGGCGATCGGTGGGCTGATCGAGCGCTACAGCCAGGTCGCACCGGACGTCGAGATCATCGCGTACGAGTATGGCTACCAGGGCCTGTTGTCGGGACAGTCCCTCGCGGTCACTCCCGAGGTGCGGGCCAGGGCCTCGGTGCTGCACCAGTACGGTGGCTCCCCGATCGGCAACTCCCGAGTGAAGCTGACCAACGCCGCTGACCTGGTCAAGCGTGGTCTGGTCGCTGAGGGCGTGGACCCGTTGAAGGCGGCCACGGATCGGCTGATCGCCGACGGGGTCGACGTGCTGCACACCATTGGCGGCGACGACACCAACACCACAGCCGCCGATCTGGCGGCCTATCTGGCCGAGAACAACTATCAATTGACCGTCGTCGGGCTGCCCAAGACGATCGACAACGACGTGGTGCCGATCCGCCAGTCCCTTGGCGCCTGGACCGCTGCCGAGCAGGGCTCACAGTTTGCCCAGAACATCATCGGCGAGCACAACTCCGGATCGCGGATGTTGATCATCCACGAAATCATGGGCCGGCACTGCGGCTGGTTGGCCGCTGCCACCGCCAAGGCCTACCGCGAGTGGCTCGACGGGCGCGAATGGCTGCCCGAGATCGGACTGGACCGACGCGAATGGGACGTGCACGCGCTGTACGTCCCCGAGGCTGAGATCGACCTGGAAGCCGAGGCCGAACGCCTCACCACGGTGATGGACGAGGTGGGCAACGTCAACATCTTCCTGTCCGAGGGAGCCGGCGTGGACAGCATCGTCGCCGAGCTCGAGGAGTCCGGAGCCGACGTCCCGCGGGACCCCTTCGGCCACGTCAAGATCGACAAGATCAACCCCGGGGCCTGGTTCGGTGAGCAGTTCGCCGAACGACTGGGAGCCAGCAAGGTGATGGTCCAGAAGTCCGGCTACTTCTCCCGCTCGGCACCCGCCAACGATCAGGACCTGGCGTTGATCAAGCAGATGACCGACCTGGCTGTCGACTGCGCCCTGCGCGGCGAGTCCGGAGTGATCGGCCAGGACGAGGAGAACGGCGACCGGCTGTCGGCCATCGCCTTCGACCGGATCGCCGGCGGCAAGTCCTTCGACCTCTCCACCGACTGGTACGTCGACCTGCTCGGAGCCATTGGTCAGCCGGTCCCCGCTCGCTGATCCGGTGGGTCGTCAGCGGCAGCGACTGATCTTGGTGGCGACCCAGGTGATGGCGGCACCGAGGCCCAGGCCGCTGGCGGCACCGACGACCCAGCCGGCACCGATCCCGGCCCGGACAGACTTGGCTGCGACCTTCTGGTTGACGAACTCGCGACCGTCCCCCGGCTGCCAGGCGACCTTGCCGTCAACAGGCCGCGCCGAATAGGCCGCCGCGCGCCGACCGTCGCCGGCCACCCCGAGCGGGGGCAGGGCCGGGCCCTGGATGGGCGTCTTCGGGTCGAAGTCGGCCGCCTCATCCTTGGCGGACAGGGCAGGCTGATCGGTGGTGGCGATCCAGGCCGCGATGAACAAGGTCATCCGGGCAAACAGGTTGAAGAACAGCATCAGGATGATCACCGGTCCGAACAACGAAGCCGCCTTGTTGCCGGCAAAGACACCGAACAGCAGGGTGGTGCCGTACTGCAGGATGCCGAGGCCGACCGCGGCCAGGATCGACCCCTTCAGCCGAGCCTTGAACGGAACCGGTTCCTGCGGGAAGACCCAGAAGATGAACAGGAACAAGCCGGTGCCGGCAATCACCGACAGGATGACCGGGACGAAGGTGATCAAGAAGTTGATGCCGGGGATCTGGTCCAGACCCAGCAGGCTGACGATGGTGTCGCTGAGGGCCGTTCCGACCGAGGCGATGCCGAAGGTGAGCAGCACCATCAGCAGCATCGCGATCAGGATCAGCACATTGACCAGCGTCTCGACGACGATGTTGGCCTTGTCCTCGGTCATGTCGAAGTCCGGCCGCCACTGGGCCCGTACGGCGCTCTTCAGGTTGGCAATCCAACCCGAACCGGCGTACACGGCGGTCAGGATGGCGACCACACCGGTGCCGCGCCAACCACTCAGCGTGTCCTTGATGAATTGGGCGATCGGGCCGCTGGTGTCGCCGCCACTGGACACCGCACCCACGATGGCCTCGACGACGGGCGCCATCACCGCCGGCTGCATCTCCAGCAGGAATCCAAGCGTCGAGAAGGCGAACATCAGGATCGGCACCATCGACAGCACCGAGAAGTACGTCAGCGCCGCCCCGAACTGATTGCCCAGGCGTCCGGTGAAGCGTTGGTTGGCTCGCAGCAGGTGAGCGACGGCTGGTCGCGCCATCAGGTTGGCGATGAAGTCCTTCACTGGTCCACCTCTCGTCGGGGAACGGTTGAGCCGCGGTGGGCAGGTTGTCACCTTATCGATGATTCCGGTGCCCACCACCGATGGACACCTCACTCGTACGGGAGAAGTCACCACCCCGCCCGGCCGGGCGCAACCGACCCGGAGGCCTCACGCGATCAGCGACTGCACCCCCACGGCGGAACCGACGGTCAGCACCGCACACACGGCTCCCCAGCCGGACAGCGAGCGCCACACCACCGGGACGCCGGCCGCACGGCACCGGTTGGCCCACAGCAGGGTGGCCACGCTGGCCCAGGGAGTGATCAAGGGGCCGGCGTTGACCCCCACCAGCAGGGCGATCATCCGCCCGGTGCTGTCGGCAGCAGGTTCCAGCAACAGATAGGCGGGCAGATTGTTGATCAGGTTGCCCGACAGGACACCGGTGGCCGCCAGCCGCAGATGATCACCGATGCCGTCACCGGTCCCGGTCAGGCCGATCAGCCACCCGGTCAGCCCGACCCCGTGCAGCAGGGTCACCACCGCAAACAGGGCCGAGACCGCGAGCACCGTACGCCACGGCAGGATTCGTACGTCCAGGGCCGCCGGCAGTCGCCACCAGCACGCCAGACAGAGCAGTAGCGCCCCCACCCCGGCGGCCGTGGCCACCGGGACTCCGGAAACGAAGGCGATCGCCAGTCCGGCGCACGTGCTGCCGGCGATCGCCACCATGGTCGGGTCCGTGCCGCCGGGCGGATCGGGATGGTCGAGGGTGGCGGCCAACAGGTGCCGATGTCGTACGGCCAGCACCAACAGTGGCACGATGGCGCAGACCACCCCCACCACTCCGACGCGCGGCCACCACGTCGACGCGGATATCACCGCACTCGGATGCGACAACGCCAACAGGTTGGTCAGGTTGGCGACCGGCAGCAGCAGCGAGGCAGCATTCGCGGTCCAGATCGTCGTCCACGCGAACAGGCTCGGCGGCAGTCGATGTCGCCGGACCAACGCCAGGGCGACCGGGGTGACCAGGACGGCGGTGGTGTCCAAGGACAGCACGGCCGTGGTGGCCACCGAGACGACGGCGATGATCAACCACAACTGCCAGACCCGACCTCCGCTGATCCGCGAGGCCCACCGCCCCAGCACCTCGAACAGGCCCATCCGGTCCGACAGCTCGGCGACAACGGTCAGGCAGATCAGGAAGTACAGGATCGGTACGACCCGTTCGATGACCACCCCTGCCTCCACGAACAGTCACCCTAGGGGTTGTCGGCACACGTTGGGGTCGGACTTCTTGACAGCACGCCGAGCCGGTCCGAGAGTTGGCGCATGTCTCGACTCCTTGAGCCCACTGAGGTCGCCACCCAACTCGCCGATCATCAGCACTGGACGGTGGATGATGCCCTCACTGGCCAGTTCACCTTCGACGATTTCTCCGGCAGCTTGACGTTCGTGAACGCGGTCGCCGATGAAGCCGAGCAGATGGATCACCATCCCGACATCGACATCCGGTACGACAAGGTCACCCTCACCGTCACCTCGCACGACGCCGGAGGTCTGACCCAGCTCGACGTGGAGCTCGCCAAACGCGTTGACCAAATCTTCGAGAAGCGATGAGCGGTACGCCCACTGAGGTGACGGCCCCACTAAGGTGAAGGGCATGGACCCTTTGTCACTGCGTGCCGGCGACCAGGACCGCGAGATCGTCCTCGGCCTGTTGCGCCAAGGTGTGCACGAGGGTCGACTGACCACAGAGGAGTTGACCGTACGTCAGGACGCCGTGGCCAGGGCGCGTACCTTCGGCGACCTCGACGACCTGGTGTCCGACCTGCCGGTGCCGCCACCGTCGCAGCAACTCACCAGACGTCCCACCCCCGGCGGATGGCCCGATGACGCTCTCCGTCTGCAGGGCGGCATGTCGAGCGACAAGCGGGTCGGCCGGTGGATCATGCCGGAGTTCATCGAGATCTCCGGCGGCATGGGTACACTCAAGCTCGATTGTCTGCAGGCGATCTGCGACCACCAGGTGGTGAACAT
>JAKDKP010000286.1 GCA_030453285.1 Propionibacteriales bacterium | reverse complement strand
TTTTGAGGGTGATGACCCGAAGTACTTCGGGTTGTTGGAACAGCGTGGCCTGATCGACGAGAAGGGCTGATCGATGACCGACATCCAGTTCGACCCAGACGCGCTGCGCTCTGGTGGGCAGGCGATGGCCGACGCCGGTCAGGACCTGACGGCCAAGTTCGAGTCTCTCGCCGGATCACCTCCCACGTGGGGTGAGGATGACATCTCCGGCCTGTGTCAGATGGTCTATGACGCCATCATTGACGTGGTACGCGAATCGACTGGCGGCATCGGTGAGGAGTGGTCCGGGCAGAACGACAAGCTCGACGCGGCCGCCAAGGCGTACGAGGCGGCCGAGCAAGGTAACACTCAGGCATCCAGCGGAATGGCGGCGATCTGACATGGGAATCACACTGCCGGGCGAGGTCTCGTACCTGCTCAACATGCTCGGGTTCATGTGGCCGAACACCGATGAGAGTCAGCTCTTCGACAAGGGCGGTCAATGGCAATCCTTCGCCAACGACGCCGCCGGCACCAAGAACACTGCCGACTCCGGCATTCAACGCGTGATGTCGGGCAACCAGGGCTCGGCCATGGAGGCCTTCCGTAAGTCCGTCGGCGACGGGGAGGACCCCGTACAGGACGTTGCTCAGAAGCTGTCCGCCGGCAGCGCCGGCGTGGGGGCCTGCATGTATGTGATGGCCGGAGTGATCATTGCGCTCAAGGTCGTCGTGGTCGTTCAACTGGTGGCACTGGCGATCCAGATTGCCAGCGCGATCGCTGCCGCCGTACCGACTGCCGGGGTGTCCATGACTTGGATACCCATCGCCAAGATCATCGCCAAGTTGGCCATCGAGGTGGCCATCAACCTGGCGATGGAAAACCTGATGGGATGACGATGAGCCAACCAGACTTCGAAGACGTGCTGCGACGCCTCCAGGGACACGTGGACCGGGCTGCCGATCCGGCAACCGCGCAGGGCAAGACCGACCCAGCCGAGTTCGCCCTGCCCGAGGTCAGGGGCGAGGGTGTCGGACTGAATGGCAAGATCCGTGCGGTGTTTGAGCGCGACAAGTTCACCGAGTTCACGATCGAAGCCCGCGTGATGGGGCGGACCAATGCCGAGCTGTCCCAGGGCATCCTGGCTGCCATCAACGGCGCCATCGAGGACCACACGCGCAAGCTGGCCGAAGCCGTCAAGGAATCCGGCGAGCAGACCGAGTTCGCGTCCCTCCAGGCCGATCTTCGCGACATCCAGACCCAATCCCTGTCGGCCATGAAGACCTACACCGACTCCATGTTCGACGCCCTCGGCCAGATGAAGCGCCTCGACACCTGAAGTACTCCCGACGTTGGCTGAGCAGCTTCCGAGGAACGAGGAAGCGTGTCGAAGCCACCGCCACTACTCAACCCAACCTGATCACCGCAGGTCTGCGACGCCTTCGTCGGTGACCTCATCTGATTCGATGATCATGGGATTCAGGACGCGGTGCAGGAACGATTTCGTACGGGCCTCCTGCGGATTGTCGATGACCTGTTCGGGGCTGCCCTGCTCAACGATGTAGCCACCGTCCATGAACACCACGCGGTCGGCGACCTCACGGGCGAACGCCATCTCGTGGGTGACGATCATCATCGTCATCCCGTCAGCGACCAGCGACTTCATCACCGCCAGCACCTCACCGACCAACTCAGGGTCCAGGGCCGAGGTGGGTTCGTCAAAGAGCATCAGCTCGGGATCCATCGACAACGATCGGGCGATCGCCACCCGCTGTTGCTGGCCGCCCGACAGTTGCGCGGGGTACGCCCCGGCCTTGTGACTCATGCCGACCCGCTCCAGATTCTGCCGGGCCACCTCATCGGCCCTGGCGCCGGAGCGCCGCAGCACCTTCGTCTGCGCCACGGTCAGGTTGCGCAGCACGGTCAGATGCGGGAACAGGTTGAACGACTGGAACACCATGCCGATGCGTCGCCGTACCCGATCAATGTCGATGTCGGGGTCGGTCACCTCGTCGGGCCCGACGAAGATCCGTCCACCATTGGGCTGCTCCAGCATGTTCACGCACCGCAGCAGGGTCGACTTCCCCGAGCCGGACGGCCCGATGACGCAGACGACCTCACCAGATGCCATGTCGAGGTTGATGTCCTTGAGCACCTCGTTGGCGCCGAACGACTTGCTCAGGCCCTGCACCGAGATGGCAAACGGTTGTGCCTCGGTGTCAGGGTTCGACAGAGGGTTGGTGTCGTTCATGATCACTTCGCCTTCGCGAATCGTGCTTCGAGCCGGCGCACCAGCAGGGACAACGGCAGCGTGATCGCCAGGTAGCACATTGCGCCGACCACCAGCGGCGTCGGACTGACCGCACGGTTCAGGAAGTCCTGGGAGAACTTCAGCAGCTCGTACTGGGCGGCCGTCATGCCCACGACGTAGATCAACGAGGAATCCTTGATCAGCAGGATGATCTCGTTGGTCAGCGGCGGAATGATGATCCGGAACGCCTGCGGAAGCACGATGGTGATCATGGTTCGAGTCGGACCCATACCGAGCGTGCGCGCGGCTTCCACTTGACCCTTCGGCACTGCTTGGATGCCGGCGCGGATGGTCTCGGCCATGTACGCACTGGCGGTGAGACCGAGCCCGACCATCACCATGCCCGGCTTGCCGCCGGGGAACTGGAACCCCGGAAAGGCGTTCGGGATGCCGTACGCGACCATGAACAGGACCACCAGCGCGGGCAGGCCACGGAACAGCTCGATGTAGGCGGTGGCGAACCAGCGGTACGGCAGGATCGAGCTCAGCTTCATCATCGCCAGGATCAGGCCAACCGTGAGGCCGAAGATGAACGCGAGCAATGTGTAGTAGAGGGTGTTCACCAGGCCGACGGTGATCACACGCGGCATCATCCGAGCCGTCACGTCGGCACGCAGGAAGGCGTTGCTGAAGGCCTGCCAGTCGGCGAGGATCGCCAGCAGCAACACGAGGATCGCGACCAGGGTGTACTGGCTGATCCGGAAGATCTTCGACTTCTGGCGCCGGGAGAGACCGCCGCGCCGGACATGATCCGGTGCCAGGGTTTGCGTTGTCATCTGGGTCCTCTCGCAGTTCCATCCATCGAACGTCCGGAGTTGATCATGGACAACCGGCGGACAGGCTGCTCGTCCCGCCCGCCGGTGTCGTGTCAGATCACTTCGGGACTTCGCCGATCCACTTCTTGTACGCCGCGTCGTAGCTGCCGTCGGACTTGGCGGTGGTGAGGGTCTCGTCGACGACCTTCTTCAGCGCATCATTGCCGAGCTTCATGCCGAAGCCGTACTGCTCACCGGTGTCGAACTGCGCCGACACCTCCAGCTTGCCCGGGTTCTGCTTCAGCACCTCCGACCAGACCGGCAGATCGTTGATCGCACCATCGACCTGTCCGCTCAACAGGGCCTGGGTCTCCGAGGCGACGTCCTGGTACTCCACGATCGAGTAGCCGTTCTTGTCGGCGTTCTCCTTGGCGTAGTCGAGACCGGTGGTGGCCGACTGGGCACCGAGCTTCTTGCCCTTCAGCGAGGAGAGATCGGTGACGCCCCCGGTCGGCACAAGCAGCGCCTGGGTCGCGTCGAAGTACGGATCGGAGAACAGGATCGCCTTCTGGCGTTCCTCGGTAATCGTCATACCTGCCGCGGCGATGTCGCACTTGCTGGTCGCCATGTCCTGGCCGGACTTGATGCCCTCGAACGGGGTATCGACCACCGCCACCTCGGCGTTGAGCTTCTTGGCCACCAGGTTCATCAGATCGATGTCGAAGCCGACCGGCTGACCGGAATCATCGTTGGCCTCGAAGGGGGCGTACGGGAGGTGCGTGCACACCGTGAGCTGGCCGGCGTTGATCAACTGGACCTCGCCCGAGCCTCCGTCTTCGGGCTGACTCGTGGTCCCCGGACCGCTGCTGCACGCCCCGAGTGCGAGCGCGGTCACGGTGGCGGCGGCCACCGCGGCCAGTCGTGTCGTCAGTGACTTCATTGTTCGTCTCCTCAATCGGGGGCCCTCGACAACGGCCCACGGTCCTACGCGTCCTTGCAGCCTGCCAGCCCAACGGCAAGTGCGGTGCCCAGTTCGCCGAAATCGTGACCTGCCCGACGTCTGCGCGCAACGATGTCGCAGGTCAACATCCCACACACCCCTTACGTCGGTCCTCTCGCCGATCGGGCCGCGGACTCGGCCGTGCCCAGTTGAGGTCCCTGGTCTCGTAAAGAAGGGCGCCTCAGCGACATCGGCGGCTCTCAGCGCCGCCGATGTCACAGAGGCGGCCACTTACCAGACAGTGAGGTGGGCCAGGTGTACCGGGGCTCGAGTTTGAGGGTTGTCGCGCCGATCAGCTAGAGTTGCCCGTCGGCGTAGGGGCCTATAGCTCAGTCGGTTAGAGCGCTGCCCTGATAAGGCAGAGGTAGGTGGTTCAAGTCCACCTAGGCCCA
>JAKDKP010000285.1 GCA_030453285.1 Propionibacteriales bacterium | reverse complement strand
CTCCACAACTGTGTCGACGTCCTCTTCGCTGCTCGGCAACGTGTGGTTCATCGACTCGCCCAGCAGGAGCCCACTGCCGCCTGAGGGTCTCAGAGGTCGAGCAGGGTCTTGTTGCGCGGCGGAGCGGGCGGATCAGCGGGCGGGGTGGTGTCGTCGTTCTTGTTCCGGCCACGCTTCTTGCGGCCCTTGGCGTCGGTGACCGCACCGGTCGCCGAGCGCTTGAGCGAGCGCAGATCGGCAGACTTGTTGCGCTGGTGCCGGATCCCGTAGCCGAGGAGCACCAGCGCACCGGCCAGGACGAGCGCGGTGCCCAGCCCGGTGATGAACAGCCCTCCGGTGGTGGTGGGGATCTGGGCTATGAAGACATTCAGGGTAGTGGGCGCGGTGTTGCTGAGGATGGCCCCGACGATGAACACGAGCACGAGGATCAACAGGACGATGGCGACAGGCAACATGGTGCCCAGTATGCTCCGTCCGCCCGGCGGTGCCCAGACGACGTGGCCGGTTCTCCGGGCCGGCTTCGGGTGAACCCCGACCGTCAAAGGCGGTTCCGGTGCCGGCCGACAGCAGCACGCCCAGGCCGACAGTCGCACGCTCAGGCCGACAGCAAGGTGGTCAACAGGACCGCCGCTGCGTCCTTGTCGAGCATCTGGTTGCCGTTGCCACACTTGGGCGACATCACACACGCCGGGCAGCCGCTCTCGCACTGACAGGTCAGCAACCGATCAAGGGTTGCCGCCCACCAGGCCTCGGCGGCCTCGTATCCACGATCGGCAAAGCCGGCGCCCCCGGGGTGACCGTCGTGCACGAATACCGTCACGGTGTCGGTCTGCGGGTGCAGTGCGGTGGACAGCCCGCCGATGTCCCACCGATCGCAGGGGGCGAACAGGCCCAGCAACCCGATGGCGGTGTGTTCGGCCGCATGGGCGGCCGCACCCACCACCTGGGGTGAGAAGCCGGCCCGGCTCACCACCTCCTCGGGCAGCGTCCACCACACCGCGCGGGTCCGCAGCCTCCGTACGGGAAGGTCGAGGGGGTTGGTGTCCCAGACTGCGCCGGTCCGTTCATCGCGGCGCAGGTAGCCGGTGACCTGACTGGTCACCTCGACGTCGCCGAGGTGCGCCCGACCGGCGCCGAGCACCCGACTCGCCCGCTCAGCCCGGATCTCCACCGAGGACACCGACCGGGGCTGGGTGACATACCCGGGGCTGGCCACGTGCACCACCGCCACCCCGCCCTCATGATCAAGTTCGTCGACCAGATGGGTTTCACCGCGATGCAGATACACCGCGCCGGGGTGGACGGCCGAGTCCGCCGCCGCGGTGTCGACGTGGCCGACCACGCGACCGGTGCCCTCCTCGACGATCTGGACACCCTTGGTCCCCTGGGTGCGGAGATTCACCAGGTCGACCGCCCGGCCAGGTCGGGTCCAGTACCACCCGGTGGCCCGTTTCCGCAGTGCGCCTTGACGTGCCAACCGGTCGGCCACGGTCGCCATCGACGGCCCGAACCACTGTTGATCATCAGCCACCAGCGGCAGCTCCTGCGCGGCGGCAGCCAGGTGTGGCCCCAGCACATAAGGATTGTCGGGGTGCAGTACGGTCTGCTCGACGGGCCGTTCGAATATCAACTCCGGATGATCAAGGACGTACGCGTCGCGCGGGTTCGCGCCGGCCACCAGAACCACCACGGCATCCGTTCCGCGACGACCGGCCCGCCCGGCCTGCTGCCAGAAGGACGCCATGGTCCCCGGCACGCCGTTGATCACCACGGCATCGAGCCCGGCGATGTCGACGCCCAGCTCCAGCGCGTTCGTAGCGGCCACACCCCGCAGTCGTCCCGCCGACAGGTCCGCCTCCACCTGCCGCCGCTCGGCGGCCAGATAGCCGCCACGATAGGCCGCAACCTCCGCACAGCCGGTGCGCTCCCGTACGCGCATCGCGGTCACCTCACACATCTTGCGGGAGGAGATAAATGCCACCGTCTGGCGGCCAGACTCGATCAGGTCGCCCATCAGCGTCGTGGTCGAGTCGGTGCTGGCGGCGCTGCCGTCCCACAGCGCGTAGGTCACCTGACCGTGCGGCGCCCCGTCGGTCCGCACGGGGTGGACATCCCCGGCCGGGACACCGATCAAGTCAGCAGCGGCCACACCGGGATCGGTGCTGGTTGCCGAGGCGAGCACGAACACCGGATCGGCACCGTACGAGGCACAGATCCGCCGCAGCCGACGGAGCACCTGCGCCACCTGCGCCCCGAAGACGCCGCGATACCGATGCGACGCGTCGACCACCACGTAGCGCAGGGACGACAGGAATGGGGCCCAGCGCGGGTGCTGGGGGAGGACCGAATGGTGCAGCATGTCGGGGTTGCTCAGCACGTACCCCGCCCATTCGCGGGCGAAGTCGCGCTCGCCGGTGCTGGAGTCGCCATCGAGTGCCCCCACGCGCCAGTCGTCGAGGCCGAGGGCGCGGGCCTGCCGCAACTGGTCGTGCGCAAGCGCCTTGGTCGGAGCCAGATACAAGGCGGTGTGCGGGCGCGATCCCGGTGTCAGTAGGTGGCGCACCGAGGGCAGACGTCGGCCATGCTCTGTGCGCCGAACGCCGGGAGCGCCGGCTGTTGCGGCGATGATCGGCAGCAGATATCCCAACGACTTGCCCGAGGCGGTGCCGGTGGCGATCACCACGTGTCGTCCCTGGTGAGCGGCTTCGGCGGCCTCGGCCTGGTGGGACCACAGGTCACCGATCCCACGCCGTCCCAGCGCGTCACGCACCTCTGGTCGTACCCAGGCCGGCCAGTCGGCCAGCACGCCGTTGCACGCCGGACGGCTCACGGTGTGGCGGAGATGCTCATGGCCGGTGATCCAGTCCGGCCACCGCCGGTTCACCGCAGAGCTCGCCACCGGCCAAGGGTACGTGCCGGGATCGCAGACGACACGAGCACCGGATCGATCACCCGGGAGATGAGACCACTGGCCCCAGTGGTTAGACTTCGCGGCGCGGCGGCGTCAGTCGACGCATGTGCGAATACTAGGGAGACACAGATGTCGACATCCCCCGTCATCCTTGAGGTGGCTCTCGTCGGTGCCAACACCGCCTTTGTGGCGGCCGTAGCCGTGATTGCAGTGATCGCGGTCGTGATGGCGTTGATGTTCCGTGGCCAGGTGTTGCGAGCGGCCGACGGCACGGAGAACATGAAGCTCATCGCCGTGGCCGTTCAGGAAGGGGCCTCGGCGTACCTGACCCGACAGTTCAAAACACTGGCCATCTTCGCTGCCATCGCTTTTGTCCTGCTCTTCGCACTCCCGGCGTACGGCGAGTCCAGCCAGGTGCTGCTGCGGGTGGCTCGTTCCATCGCCTTTGTCGTCGGGGCCGGCTTCTCGGCCGCCATCGGCTGGCTCGGCATGGCGCTGGCGGTCCGGGCCAACGTACGTGTGGCTGCGGCCGCGCGCGACGAGGGCCGAGATCCGGCCATGAAGATCGCCTTCCGTACCGGTGCAACGGTCGGCATGGCGACGGTCGGCCTCGGGCTGCTCGGCGCCGCCCTGGTCGTGCTGGTCTTCGCCGGCGACGCTCCCACCATCCTCGAAGGGTTCGGTTTCGGCGCCGCCATGCTCGCCATGTTCATGCGGGTGGGTGGCGGCATCTTCACCAAGGCCGCCGACGTCGGCGCCGACCTGGTGGGCAAGGTGGAGCAGAACATTCCCGAGGACGACCCCCGCAACGCCGCCACCATTGCCGACAACGTCGGCGACAACGTCGGTGACTGCGCCGGCATGGCCGCCGACCTGTTCGAGTCGTACGCGGTGATGCTGGTCGCCTCCCTGATCCTGGGCAAGGCTGCCTTCGGCTCGTACGGTCTGGTCTTCCCGCTGATCGTGCCGGCCATCGGCGTGATCACTGCCATCATCGGTATCTTCCTCACCCGGCCGCGGACCGGCGAGCACGGCTTGAAGACGATCAACCGATCCTTCTATCTCTCCGCGGCCATCTCGGCGGTGCTGTGTGCGATCGCAGCCTTTGCCTACCTGCCCAGCTCGTTCGCCGATCTTGGTGTGGAGAATCTCGACTTCACCGGCCCGATCAACGACCCGCGGATCGTCGCCATCGGTGCGGTGCTGATCGGCATCCTGCTCGCGGTGTTGATCTTGATGCTGACCGGCTACTACACCGGTACCGAGGACCGTCCGGTCAAGGACGTCGGCCGCACCTCGCTGACCGGCGCCGCCACCGTCGTCCTGTCGGGTATGTCGCTCGGCCTGGAGTCGGCGGTCTACACCGCGCTGGTCATTGCCGCCGCCGTGTACGGGGCATTCCTGCTCGGCGGTGTCGGCGTGGTCGGTCTCTTCGCGATCGCGCTGGCCGGGTGTGGCCTGCTCACCACCGTCGGCGTGATCGTCGCGATGGACACCTTCGGCCCCGTCTCCGACAACGCCCAGGGCATCGCCG
>JAKDKP010000284.1 GCA_030453285.1 Propionibacteriales bacterium | reverse complement strand
GCCGGATGGTCTGTGCAATGGTGCACGACGAGACTGGGCGCATGAATCCGACGGCTGAGCACCCATCCCTGCGCCTTCCGGTCACCGACGCCGACCGGCACACCGCAGAGTTGCGCATCCGTGAGGCACACAGCCAGGGGCGCCTCTCGGATTCGGAGTTCGATCGTCGGTTGGGGCAGATCGCCGGTGCCAGCACCCGCCGCGACCTGAACGCGACCTTCCTCGGGCTGATCCACGTGCCCGATGCTGCCCTCGATCGGTACGGACCGGAGTTGCGCGAGCCGAGCGGCAACCGCCCGCTGGCCGCCATCGCCCACTTCACCAGCCTGATCAGTTGGATCATCGGACCCGGGCTGATCTTCCTGTTGGCCGAGAAGGGCACGTACGCCAAGCGCGAGGCAGCCAAGGCGTTCAACTTCCAGGTGATCGCCACCGTCGGCCTCGTCGTTGGCGGCGTCCTGTCCGCCGCCGTGCTGAACGATCCGGTGGACACGATCCTCTTCCCGATCCTCTGGTTGGGCTGGCTGCTCGGCACGATCATGGGCGGCGCCAAGGCCGCCCAAGGGGAGAACTGGCAGAACCCGGCCCGCAAGCTGGTCAAGCTGGACCTGCTGCCGGAGAAGTGATCACCGGCGCGCCACGGGTGGCGCGGCAAAGAACTCGTCCTGGCCCGTACGGAGGGAGTAGGATGGGGCATCTGTCGTCGGGTGCGTACGTGGCCCGGAGGCAGGGACAACTCAACAGGGGGTGATCGGTTTCGACTCGGGACGGTAGTCCCAGGAGAAGCGGGCCGAGAATCCAAGGTCAACTCGTTAATGTCCCTTGGAAACCAATAAGTGCCAATTCCAAGCGCACTGACTTCGCTCTCGCTGCCTGAGCAGTGACCGAAGGGTCAGACCGGGATCGTCTCCGACCCGGACCCTGGCCTCATCAAGGAGACTCGCTGATCAGGGCACGCCTTAGGGCCTGATCGGGACTTTTCTAGGGCTGGGCTCGTCTCACACCTTGCCGACATGAGTGTGGGAGCCGAGAAAATCTAACTGTTGGCTGCGCCCGGAGAAGACCTGGTTCGTCGCTCGAGGACGCGGGTTCGATTCCCGCCACCTCCACCATCGATCAGCGGTGGCGTCCTCAGGATGCCACCGCTGCTGTGTTGTCACCGTACGATTTCCCTCCGCTGGTCGGTGCGGAGCTGGCCATCGCCGACGCGCCCGGCACACGCGTGCCCACCGTGCATGCGGCGGCTGGGCTTCGTGAGAGTATGCATCACGTGAATGCAGCCCCCTCCGTTTCGTACTCGATCACGGTTCGTCTTGAGGCGCCCGCCGGTGGCGCCGCGGTGAGCCATCTGACCACCTCGGTGGAGGAGGCCGACGGTCTGGTCATCGCCCTCGATGTGACCGCCTCGGGACATGAGCGTCTCCAGATCGACGTCACCTGCGCGGCTCGCGACGCCGATCACGCCGACGAGATCGTCGCGGTGCTGCGTGCCTTGCCGGGAGTGGTGATCGGCAAAGTCTCCGACCGAACCTTCCTGATGCACCTCGGCGGCAAGATCGAGATGATGGCCAAGCACCCGATCCGCAACCGCGACGATCTGTCGATGATCTACACCCCCGGGGTGGCGCGGGTATGTCTGGCCATCGCCAAAAACCCTGAGGATGCACGCCGGCTGACGGTCAAGCGGAACTCGGTGGCGGTGATCACCGATGGGTCGGCCGTGCTCGGCCTGGGCAACATCGGTCCCGAGGCGGCGATGCCGGTGATGGAAGGCAAGGCCGCGCTGTTCAAGCGGTTCGGTGAGATCGACGCCTGGCCGCTGTGCCTCGACACCCAGGACGTCGACGAGATCGTCTCCGTCGTCAAGGCGGTTGCCCCCGGCTTTGCCGGCATCAACCTCGAGGACATCTCCGCGCCCCGCTGCTTCGAGATCGAGGCACGGTTGCGGGAGGCCCTCGACATCCCGGTGTTCCACGACGACCAGCACGGCACCGCGATCGTGGTGCTGTCGGCCCTGATCAACGCCTTGCGGGTGGTGGGCAAAGAGCTCGACGAGGTACGGGTGGTGATGTCGGGCGCGGGCGCTGCCGGCACCGCGATCATGAAGCTGCTGCTGGATGCGGGGGTCGGCTACATCGTCGCCGCCGACATCAACGGCGTCGTGCACAGTGGACGCACCGGCATGGACGCCGAACTCGCCTGGATCGCCGAACACACCAACCCAGACGGGTTGTCCGGCACCCTGGCCGAGGCGATGGTCGGTGCCGACGTCTTCATCGGTGTCTCCGCGCCCAACATCATCACCGCCGAGAATGTGGCCTCGATGGCCGACAAGTCGATCGTGTTCGCCCTGGCCAACCCCGAGCCGGAGATCCATCCGGCCGAGGCCACCAGGCACGCCGCGGTGGTGGCGACCGGCCGCTCGGACTTCCCGAACCAGATCAACAACGTGCTGGCGTTCCCGGGTGTGTTCCGCGGTCTGCTCGATGCGCAGTCGCGCGACATCACCAGCGAGATGTTGGTGGCCGCCGCCAGGGCGCTGGCCGCCGTGGTGACCGACAGCGAACTGAACGCCACGTACATCACCCCCAGTGTGTTCAATCCCGATGTGCACACGGCGGTGGCCAAGGCAGTCCGGATCGCGGCCGGCGGCCCGGTCGAGCTGCCGACCCAGACCGAGCCGATCATCTGACCGTGTCTGTCCGTAGGCCGTCGCCCGGGGACCTGCTGCTGGCATCGGTCGCCCTCAGCGACGGCGTCTTCGACCAGACCGTTGTCCTGCTGCTGGACACCGACGATTCCGGTGCCCTGGGTGTGGTGTTGAATCAGCTGGCCGACACCGAGCTCGATGAGGTGTTGCCGGAGTGGGCGCCCGCCGTCACCGAACCGCGTGCGCTCTTTGCCGGCGGACCGGTGTCGCCGAACGGCGCAGTGTGCCTGGCCAGCCTGACCGATCCCGGGGAGGACCCGCCGGGCTTCCGCCGATTGTTCGACCGGGTCGGGTTGTTGCATCTGGAGACCCCGATCGAGTTGGTGCGCGGGGCGTACGAGGACATGCGCATCTTTGCCGGCTACTCCGGTTGGCGCCCGGGGCAACTGGAGATGGAGATCGCCCGCGGCATGTGGTGGGTGACCTCGGCCTCATACTCCGACGTGTTCGGACACGACCAGATCGACCTGTGGCGACGGTGCCTCCGGCGCCAACCGGGAGAGCTGGCGTTCTTCTCCACGTGGAGCACCGATCCAGAACGGAATTGACCGCATCGTCGGGTGCGGTGACCTCTCGTTCTGACAGGATGAAGGCCCGCCCGATCGAGGAGCACCTGCATGAGTCCAATGCCTCAGGATGCGAACGAGGAGTTCGACAGCTACGACCCCACGGCTCCGGCTGTCAGTGAGGACTCCCCAACTCTTGAGCCCGAAGGCGAGCCCGAACTGCCGTCCGGCGCGATCTCCGACCCGACGGGCTCGGTCCATGCCTGGTTCGACGAGGACTCACACCTCACCGACGTCCGCATTTCCAATCGTTGGCGGGCGCGTCTGAGGGGAGAGCCTCTGGCAAAGACTGTTGAGACGGTGATCACCGGGATGGCCGTGGCCGGGCTGGGTCCGCAGTGGGCCCCGAAGACCAGCACCCCACCCGCGACGCCGTTGTCCGACGCGGCATTGGACCGATTGATGGAGCGCAGCGTGGTGGCCGATGAGCGGGCCGCGGAGTTGACCGCGCGCGACGATGTCACCGAGACCCGGTACGTCGGCGAGGAGGTGGTCGGTCAGAGCAGCAATCGCCAAGTACGGATCACCTTCGGCATCACCGGCAGGCCGTCCGTGGTCACGGTGGAGGACGAATGGCTCGGACATGCGCAAGCCGCTGTGATCGCCGAAGCCATCATGGAGGCCTACCGCGACGGCCGCGAACAGTGGGTGGAACCAATCGTCGAGCCCGGCGAATGGGACCTGTTGGCGGCAGAGCGCCTGGACATTCGCGATGAAGTGATGGCCCTGTTCCGGCACGGCATCTGAACGAGACCTGAAGACCACGTGATCCAGCTACGCGCGTACGAGAGGACATCATGAGCAACGACACACCAGAGCCGAAGCGGGTCAGTGTCGCCCAGACCACCGGCATCGGCGGCGAGGACGATGCCCTCGAGGGGATTGACATCTACGAGGGCCTGATCAATCCGCACGAGCAGAACGGCGGTGGCGCCAACGCCGGCGGCGGTGGCGCACCGATGATGATGCCTCCGATGATGGGGCGTGGTGGTGGCGGGGCTGGCGCCCCTGCCGGCGGAGCCGGTGTCGGTGGTGTCGGAGCCGGTGGACCCGGGGCAGCGGGTGGGGCCACCCCGGCGGGCGCCGGCGGGCCGAATGCTGGCGGCGGTGGCGCCTCGGTGGCGACCGGCCCGGGCACCGGAGCGGCGGGCGCCCCTGAAATGGGTGGTGCTGGTGGCGGCGGTCTCG
>JAKDKP010000283.1 GCA_030453285.1 Propionibacteriales bacterium | reverse complement strand
ATCGGCTACCTGCACACCGGCATCGAGAAGAACATGGAGTTCCGCACCTGGACCCAGGGCACCACCTTCTGCACCCGGATGGACTACCTGACGCCGCTCTTCCAGGAGACGACCTACTGTCTGGGCGTCGAACGCCTGCTCGGGATCGAGGACCAGATCCCCGAGAAGGCCGACGTGATCCGGGTGCTGATGATGGAGCTCAACCGGCTCTCCTCGCACCTGGTCTGCATTGCCACCGGTGGCATGGAGATCGGCGCGCTGACCGTGATGACGATCGGGTTCCGCGAGCGCGAGAAGGTGCTCGACGCCCTGGAGTTGATCACCGGGTTGCGGATGAACCATGCGTACATCCGGCCCGGCGGGGTTGCCCAGGACCTGCCGGACACCGCCATTGATCACCTCACCGATCTCGTTGCCTGGTTGAAGAAGCACCTGCCCGAGTACGCCGCGTTCTGCAACGAGAACCCGATCTTCAAGGGCCGGCTGTGCGACGTCGGCCACATGGACCTGGCGACCTGTCTGTCCCTGGGCATCAGCGGCCCGCCGCTGCGCGCGACCGGCTACGACTGGGACCTGCGCAAGAAGCAGCCGTACTGCGGGTACGAGACGTACGACTTCGACGTGATCACCCACGAGGATGCCGACGCGTACGGCCGGTTCATCATCCGCCTGGACGAGATGTGGGAGAGCGTCCGCCTGGTCGAGCAGTGCATCGAGCGGCTGGCCAAGATGAAGGGCAAGCCGGTGATGGTCGATGACGTCAAGATCGCCTGGCCCGCGCAGTTGGCCCTGGGCCCCGACGGCATGGGCAACTCGCATGATCACATCAAGAAGATCATGGGCCAGTCGATGGAGTCGCTGATCCACCACTTCAAGCTGGTCACCGAGGGCTTCCGGGTGCCGGCCGGTCAGGCGTACGTGCCGATAGAGTCGCCCCGTGGTGAGCTGGGTGCGCACGTCGTCTCCGACGGCGGGACGCGTCCCTTCCGGGCGCACTTCCGCGATCCGAGCTTTGTGAACCTGCAGGCGATGCCGGCCCTGTGCGAGGGGGCGATGGTGTCCGACGTGGTGGTCGCGGTCGCGAGCCTCGACCCCGTCATGGGAGGGGTCGACCGATGAGCAGCATCCGATCGATGTTCTCGGGAACGAACGGAGGAATCCGATGAGCGGCGAGAGCCACTTCACCAGCCACTTCGACAACTCCGGTGGCATCGACTTCACCAGCGATCATGAGACCAACCTGACCGACGAGACGCTGGACGAGATGCGCCAGATTGCCGCGCGCTACCCCCAGCCGCGGTCGGCGTTGCTGCCGATGCTGCACCTGGTGCAGTCGGTGGAGGGCCGGGTCACTCCGGCCGGGATCGAGGCCTGCGCCGCCATCCTCGAAATCTCCGCAGCCGACGTGAGCGGTGTCGCCACCTTCTACACCATGTACAAGCGCAAGCCAGTCGGCGACTACCACGTCGGCGTCTGCACCACCGCCCTGTGTGCGGTGATGGGCGGCGACCAGATCTTCGCCGATCTGCAGGAACATCTGGACATCGGAAACGACGAGACCACCGAGGACGGCAAGATCACCCTCGAGCACCTGGAGTGCAACGCCGCGTGCGACTTCGCACCGGTGATGATGGTCAACTGGGAGTTCTTCGACAACCAGACACCCGACAGTGCCAAGGCCGTCGTTGACGAACTGCGCGCCGGCAACGAGGTGACCGCCACCCGCGGTGCCCGGGTCTGCACCTGGCGGCAGGCCGAGCGCGTGCTCGCGGGATTCCCCGACGGCCGCGCCGACGAGGGCCCCACCGCCGGCCCCGAGTCGCTCCTCGGGCTGCGCATTGCCCAGGAGCAGGGCTGGCAGGCGCCCGACGTACCACCACCGTCGGCTGATCCCGAACCCGAGGAGGAGGCGAAGTGAGTCACCAGCATGTGCCAGGACGACAGGCCGACGAGGCCGTCGAGTCCCCGGCCGCCGAGCCGACCGTTGATCTGCTGACCCCCGTGCTCACCCGCAACTGGGGCGATGAGCGTGCCTGGAAGCTCTCCAACTACGAGCACACCGGCGGGTATGACGCCTTGCGTACGGCCCTGGGCCATACCCCCGAGGACGTCACCACCTTGGTCAAGGACGCCGGCCTGCGTGGCCGTGGCGGCGCCGGATTCCCGACCGGCATGAAGTGGTCCTTCGTGCCCAAGGACAACCCCAACCCCACGTACCTGGTGGTCAATGCCGACGAGTCCGAACCGGGCACCTGCAAGGACATCCCGCTGATGATGGCCTCGCCGCACACCTTGGTCGAGGGCGTGATCATCTCCTCGTACGCGATCAATGCGGCGTACGCGTTCATCTATGTCCGCGGCGAGGTGCTGCACGTGACCCGTCGCCTGCAGCAGGCCGTACGGGAGGCGTATTCGGCCGGCTACATCGGCAAGAACATCCTCGGCTCCGGTTATGACCTGGAAATCGTCGTGCATGCCGGTGCCGGCGCCTACATCTGTGGCGAGGAGACCGCGCTGCTCGACTCGTTGGAGGGTCGTCGCGGCCAGCCGCGGCTGCGTCCGCCGTTCCCGGCCGTGGCAGGCCTGTACGCCAGCCCGACGGTGATCAACAACGTCGAGTCGATCGCCTCGGTGCCGTGCATCGTGGCGAACGGCAAGGACTGGTTCAACCTGATGGGCACCGAGAAGTCCAAGGGGATGACGCTGTACTCGCTGTCGGGTCATGTGAAGCGGCCCGGTCAGTTCGAGGCGCCGCTGGGCATCACGCTGCGACAGTTGCTGGAGTTGTCCGGAGGCATGCGCGATGGCCACGAACTCAAGTTCTGGACTCCCGGTGGTTCGTCCACACCGATCCTGACCGCCGAGCACCTCGATCTCCCGCTGGACTACGAGGGGATGGCCGAGGCCAAGTCGATGCTCGGCACGAAGGCGCTGCAGTGCTTTGACGAGACCACTTCGGTGGTGCGCACGACACTGCGCTGGATCGAGTTCTACAAGCACGAGTCGTGCGGCAAGTGCACCCCGTGCCGCGAGGGATCGTGGTGGCTGGTGCAGATTCTGATGCGGCTCGAGGCCGGGCAAGGCGAAGAGGGCGACATCGAGAAGATGCTCGACCTGTGCGAGAACATCGGCGGGCGCTCGTTCTGTGCACTGGCCGACGGCGCGGTCGCCTGCGTGACCTCGGCGATCGCGCACTTCCGGGACGAGTTCGAGGCCGGCTACCACACGCCGGCCGAGGAGCTCTTCCCGTACCGACGCAGCGCGCTGTTCGAGATCGCTGCGGACAAGCAGGGAGCCAACGCATGACCGTGACCAACGAAGCCAAGGGTCAGCAGAGCGAGAAGTCTGCCGCCGAGGTCGCTCCCCGGGAGGAGCTCGTCACCGCCACCATCGACGACATCGAGGTGTCGGTGCCCAAGGGCACCCTGCTGATCCGGGCCGCCGAGATGATCGGTGTCGCCATCCCGCGCTTCTGTGACCACCCGCTGCTGGACCCGGTGGGTGCCTGTCGCCAGTGTCTGGTCGAGGTGACCGACGACGGCCGTGGCCGCGGGATGCCCAAACCACAGGCCTCGTGCACCATCGAGGTGATGCCCGGGATGAAGGTGTCCACCCAGGTGACCAGTCCGGTGGCCGAGAAGGCTCAGGCCGGCATGCTCGAGTTCCTGCTGATGAACCACCCGCTGGACTGCCCGATCTGCGACAAGGGCGGCGAGTGCCCGCTGCAGAACCAGGCCATGTCCAACGGTGCCGGCGATTCCCGGTACGAGGGCGTCAAGCGGACGTACCCGAAGCCCATCAACATCTCCGCCCAGATCCTGCTGGACCGGGAGCGATGCGTGCTGTGTGCCCGCTGCACCCGGTTCTCCGAGCAGATTGCCGGCGATCCGTTCATCGCGCTGGTCGAACGAGGTGCGCTGCAGCAGGTCGGCATCTACGAGTCGGAGCCGTTCGAGTCGTACTTCTCCGGCAACACGATCCAGATCTGTCCGGTCGGTGCGCTCACCAGCGCGGCCTACCGGTTCCGGTCGCGGCCCTTCGACCTGGTCTCCACCCCGTCCATCGCCGAACACGATGCGTGCGGTTCCGCGATCCGGGTCGACCACCGTCGTGGTGCGGTGATGCGCCGCCTGGCCGGTGACGATCCTGAGGTCAACGAGGAGTGGATCACCGACCGGGACCGCTTCGCCTTCCGCTCCACCCGGGGCGAGGATCGGATCACCCGCCCGTTGGTCCGTGACGGCGACGACCTGCGTCCTTCCTCGTGGCCCGAGGCGATCGACGTTGCCGCGAAGGGTCTGGCGGCCGCTGGCCGCAACGTCGGGGTGCTCACCGGTGGTCGACTCACCGCCGAGAACGCGTACGGGTACGCGAAGTTTGCCCGGGTGGTGCTCGGCACCAACAACATCGACTTCCGCGCCCGCCCGTCCTCGGCCGAGGAGGCCGAGTTCCTGTCCTGTGCGGTCGCCGGATCCCC
>JAKDKP010000282.1 GCA_030453285.1 Propionibacteriales bacterium | reverse complement strand
AGTCTCGGCGGCTTCTGCCTCTGGTTCGCTGATGGCTGCAGACATGTGTTCCTTTGGCTGTCGTCAAGAGACGGTGGTGTTGTCGACTGACGGAGATTTCATCGGGCGCCGATCGTGACGCCGCCCGGGTGCCGGGGTGCGAACGCGCCACGAGGTGCAGGTGGGCTGTGCGGCTCACCTGCACCTCGTGCCGACGATCAGTTCGGTTCTCGCCGAGGCAGTGCCCCACTCGCGCTCACGTCGATGGCGACGCGAGCGGTACGCGGTTGCACTGGTTCGGCATTGCGCACTGGTTCGGCAGTGCTCACTTACTCAGCAGCGCCAGGCGGAACTGGAACGCAGGGTCGAGGGTGTCGTCGACGCCCTTGACATCCTTGCCCGAGACTGCAATCTGACTGCCCTGGAGCAGCGGAAGGGTCGGCAGCTCATCAGCCAGCTGGCCTTGGATCTTCTTCAGCGCCTCGGCCCGCTTGCCCTTATCGTCGATGGAGGACTGTGCATCCAGTTCCTTGTTCATCGTCTTGTCCCGGTAATGGTTGCCCAGGAAGCTCGGGGTCTTATCAGTGTCGTAGAAGAAGGGCACCAGGTAGTTGTCCGCATCCGAATAGTCCGGGAACCATCCCAGCTGGTACATCGGATAGGCATCGGCGGTGCGGTCCTTGTTGTACTGCACCCATTCGGTCGACTGGAGATTGACCTTGAACAGCCCCGTCTTGTCCAGTTGGTCCTTGACCAGGGCGTATTCGTCGCCCGAGGAGGGACCGTAGTGATCGGGGTTGTACTGCAGGTTGAGTTCGACCGGGGTCTTGACGCCGGCCTCCTTCAGGGCCTTCTTCGCCTTGTCCACATCGGGACCGCCCTGGCCATCGCCGTACTCCGCCTTCAGCGGCTCGTCAGCACCCGGCAGGCCCTCTGGAACGTGCGAGAACAGTGGTGTGAAGGTGTCCTTGTACACCTGCGAGGCGATCGCCTGGCGATCAACTGAGTCCGCCATGGCCTGACGCACGGCCAGCGCCTTCTCTTCGTCGGCATCGTCGGTCTTCGCACCGAAGGGCATCGTGTCCATGTTGAACACGATGTAGCGGATCTCGCCACCGGGGCCCTTGTGGACCTTGAGGTCCTCCTTGGTGCCGAGGTCTTCGATGTCGGTGGCCGAGAGCGAACGCCAGGCCACGTCGATCTTGCCCTCTTGGACGTCGAGCTTCATGTTGTTGGCATCCGAGAAGTACTTCATCTGCACGGTCTCGGTCTTCGCCGGATCCACGTATCCCTGGTAATCCTCGTAGGCCTTGTAGGTGATCAGCTTGTTGAAGTCGAAGCCGGCGATCGTGTAGGGGCCGGCGAAGGCCTTGCCGTCGACGATGTCCTGATTCTCGGTGATCTTGTCCGGAGCGAACACGTCCTCGTCGACGATCGGCCCTGCGGAGCCGGCGAGGACTCCCGGCCAGGTCTGGTCGTTCTTGCGCTTGAGGTTGAAGATCACGGTCTGATCATCAGGAGTCTCGACGGATTTCAGCCCACCGAGGAGAGACGAAGGACCGTTGGGATCCTGAATCTTCAGCTGTCGCTCGAATGAGAACTTCACGTCCGAGGAGGTGAGTTCGTTTCCGTTGGCGTATTTCAGCCCGTCCTTGAGCTTGACCTCGTACTTCGTGGGCTCGCTGAAGTCCGCCGACTCCGCGATGGAGGGCTGGAGCTCAGCAGTGCCCGGCTTGTACGCCAGGATGTACGGATAGACCTGCTGCTCGACGAGCGAGCTTCCGTTGTCATAGGCACCGGCTGGGTCGAGTGCGACTACTTTGTCTGTGGTGCCCACTGTGAGGGATTCACCGCCGCCCTCGCCGTCTCCCCCGGTGGTCGAGGTCGAGCATGCTGAGAGTAGCAAAGCGCCGGCAGCCGCGATGGCCACTGCCTTTGCACCAGTTCGACGTTTCATTGTGTTCCTTGTCATTCAAAGTGCTCTCCGTGTCGTCTTTGCTCGGAGAGATCCGCACCACATCCTACGGAATCCGTCCCAAATAGTGAACTGACTTTTATGATCCATGCCACCATGTCATCACTTTGCAACATGTCGATGACCGCGGAGAAGGTCACGACCGGGCCGACTTCTCGGGCCACGATCACCAGATTTGCGTCCCGAGGCACAATAAGTTTCACTTATGAGGTTGCTCACAGGCGAAACTCACATTCTCTGCTCCGGCTACCCGCGAATCCGTTTGATTCCACCCGTTTGCCTTCCACACGTCTGCCTTCCACCCGATTGGCTTCCCGAAAGGAAACCTATGACTGCCGTCATCGAATGGCTCAACAACATCATCTGGTCGTCGGCCCTTGTCTACCTCTGCCTTGGTGCCGGCGTGTACTTCACCATCCGTTCCCGTGCAGTGCAGTTCCGCAAGATCAAGGCCATCTTCGTTCAGATGTTCCGCGGCAAGAGCTCCAATGAAGGCGTTTCGTCCTTCCAGGCCCTGGCCATATCGCTGGCAGGCCGCGTGGGTGTGGGCAACATCGCCGGCGTAGCGACCGCCATCGGCTTCGGCGGCCCGGGCGCCATCGTGTGGATGTGGATCTCCGCCCTCCTGGGCGCATCGACGTCCTATGTCGAGTCGACCCTGGGTCAGATCTTCAAGGAGAGGGACCCCAAGACCGGCGAGTACCGCGGTGGACCGGCCTTCTACCTCGAAAAGGCCTACCGTCACACCAAGGCGCGGGGGCTGTTCAAGGTCTACGGAATCGTCTTCGCCTTCGTCACCGTGATGGCCATGAGCTTCATGCTTCCAGGCATCCAGTCGAACGCCATCTCCGGCGGACTGGCCAATGCGTGGAACGTCCCCACCTGGGTGACCGCCATCATCCTCGTTCTCATCATGGGCTTCATCGTCATCGGCGGAATCAAGCGCATCGCCCACTTCGCCTCGCTGGCTGTGCCGTTCATGGCCGTCGTCTACATCATCGCCGCCATCACCACCACATTGGTCAACGCCGATCAGATCGGGCCCGTGATCGAACTTGTGTTCACCTCCGCCTTCGGCATCGACGCCGGACCCGAGGCCGCCTTCGGAGGCATCGTCGGCGCAGCCGTCCAGTGGGGCGTGCAGCGCGGCATCTATTCGAACGAAGCAGGTCAGGGCACGGGCCCGCACGCCGCTTCGGCCGCCGAAGTCTCTCACCCGACCAAGCAGGGCCTCGTCCAAGCCGGAGCAATCTACATCGACACCCTGCTCGTGTGCTCGGCAACCGCGTTCATGATCCTCTCCACGGGAATGTACCGTGTCTTCGACTCCGCTGGTGAGAACGTCATCGGCACCGGTCGCGGCCAAATGGTCGATAAGATCGCCAACACCCCGGGTGAGAAGTGGCCGCAAGCCGGTCTCGATTCCCTCGCCCACGGGTTCGGTGCCAGCTTCATCGCGATCTCGATCTTCCTCTTCGCGCTGACGACGATCGTCGCCTACTACTACATGGCCGAGACGAACCTGGTCTTCCTGCTGGGACGGTTCAAGAACAAGCTCATCATGTCCATCGGCGAGCGCGTCCTCCAGGTGCTCATCCTCGTCGCTGTTGCCGTCGGTGCGATCCAGGCCTCCGGCAGCGCTTGGGCCCTCGGCGATGTCGGTGTAGGGGCCATGGCGTGGCTGAACATCATCGGCATTCTGTTCCTGCAGCAACCGGCGTTCAAGGCACTCCGTGACTACGAGCGACAGGTCAAACACGGCCTGGATCCGGTGTTCGACCCGCAGGCGCTGGGCATCAGGAATGCCGACTTCTGGGAGAAGCGCGTCGCCCATGCTCACGCGGGAGGTGCAGTCCCGAAGGGCTGAGCATCAGCCTGCTGGGGCCACCTGACGGTTAGGTCCCCGCAAGCACCCCGGTGCAGCGACTGACACCACAAACGAATAGAAACGAGGCCCGGGACAATGGCGTCCCGGGCCTCGCTCCATGCTGCGAATCACTTCAGGCTGGTGCCCGCCGATCCGAGGTTCTGGCAGGCTTCGACGATGCGATCGGCCATGGCCGCTTCCGCAGCCTTGCCGTAGGAGCGCGGATCGTAGAGCTTCTTGTTCCCGACCTCACCATCGATCTTGAGCACTGCATCGTAATTGCGGAACATGTGCTCGACGACGGGACGGGTGAAGGCGTACTGGGTGTCCGTGTCGATGTTCATCTTCACCACACCGTGGCGGACCGCCTCGGCGATCTCCTCCGCACTCGAGCCCGAACCGCCGTGGAAGACGAGGTCGAAGGGCTTGTCCTTGCCCACCTCGGCGCCGACGTCGGTCTGGATCTCGCCGAGGAGGGACGGGCGCAGCTTGACGTTGCCCGGCTTGTAGACGCCGTGGACGTTTCCGAAGGTCAGCGCGGTGAGGTAGCGGCCCTTCTCGCCCGTGCCCAGCGCCTTGACCGTGGCCAAGCCGTCGGCGACGGTGGTGTAGAGCTTGTCGTTGATCTCGTTCTCGACGCCGTCCTCTTCGCCGCCGACGAC
>JAKDKP010000281.1 GCA_030453285.1 Propionibacteriales bacterium | reverse complement strand
TGGTCAATGGCTGCCCGTGGATCAGCAGGGGTTGAACGGCGAGACCGACGAGCTCTGGCAGTCCTCGACCTGAGGCATGTACGGGCCGGCGTAGTGCACGGCCAGCAGGGTCAGGCAGATGAACAGATAGAGGCCGACGGTGAAGCTGATGGCCTGGCGCTCCAGGGTCGGTGCACGGCGGTTCGGCTTGTCGGTGTTCTTGTGCAAGGACAGCGTGGTCATGGTGGTGTTCCCTCCGGATTTCCTTGTGTCGTAAGAGTTCGTACGTGTTCGTGTGGTTCGGGTGATCAGGTGCGATCGGTGGGGGCGGCTTCGTCGCCGGCGCAGAGCAGCGGGACCAGTCCGGCGGCGACCTCGCTGAGGATGAGTTCGCCACTGTCGGCGTCGTAGTCGAAGAGTTCGCCGTAGCGGCCCCAGTCGATCGCGATGTCGAGTTGCTTCTCGATGTCCTCGGCGTTGTAGCCGACCCGGAGCAGATCACGGAAGAAGTCATCGAGCAGACTGCCGCCCTCACTGTGCTCGAGTGCGGTGACGACGGTGCCCACCAACGGCGCCCGACCAACAGCCAACCGGGCAAAGATTTCCTTGCTGCCTTGGATGTCCGCGGTGTACCACTCCGTGCCCACGTCGGTGAGAAACGCCTGCGCACCGTCGATGTCGAGGAGTCCGAGCATCTGCGCGGCATCGACCAGCGGCAGCAGATCGTCCACATCGAAGGAGAGTTCGTCGGCCAGATCGGGCAGATCGGTCTGACCGTTGTGGGCGTGCACGATCTCGATGAGCCCGGCCAGGCCTCCGACACTCGCGGCCGGCAGCGGATGAGTCAACGGTCCAGGCGTCGCCACCTTGTCGGCGGTGGACTGACCCGCACGATCAGTGAGGATCCCGTACAACTGATCGACCATGGCCTCGAAGGTCGGTGACCGGCGGTCCCTCGGCCGCGGGATCCGGACGCCCACCTCGGCCTTGATGCGGCCGGGGTTGGAGCCCAGCACGAGCACTCGGTCGGCCAGCAGCACGGCCTCTTCGATGTTGTGGGTGACAATGCACACCGACTTGGTGGGGAAGTCGGGCTGGGCCAACAGCGTCATCAGTTCGTTGCGCAGGTTTTCGGCGGTCAGCACGTCCAGGGCCGAGAACGGCTCATCCATCAGCAGGGCGTCGGGCTGCAGCACCAGCGCGCGGGCAAAGCCGACCCGCTGCCGCATCCCGCCCGACAACTCCTTGGGGTAGGCGGTTTCGAAACCGTCCAGACCGATCAGGTCGATCGCGGCCAGGGCGGCCTCGCGGCGCTCCTCGGCCGAGACACCACGGGCCCGCAGTCCGAGCTCGACGTTGTCCTGCACGGTCAGCCAGGGCATCAGCGCGAAGGACTGGAACACCATGGCCACGCCCGGGTTGGCACCGTTGAGGCGAGTGCCGCGGTAGTGGACCTGACCGGAGGTGGGAGCGATCAGGCCGGCGATGGTGCGCAGCAGGGTGGACTTGCCCGAGCCGGACTTGCCCAACAGGGCGACGATCTCTCCCTCGTGCAAGGTCAACGAGACGTCGTCGAGCACTGGCAGCGTGGTCCCGTGAGCCGAGGCGAATGACATCGAGACGTGGTCGACGTCGATCAGAGCGGACTGTGGGCCGGTCCTGGCGAGCAGCGAGTGGGTGGCCATGGCGGCACCTCCTTGGTGATGTCGTACGAGTGGTCAAAAGGGCGAGTGGCTCAGGGAGGGAGCGGTTCAGGTCTGGGAGTAACGGGACTCGGCCAACCGGTGCAGCCGACGCCAGAAGAGTCGGTTGATGCCAACCACGTAGATCGTCATCACGGTCACGCCGACCAGGGTGCGGACGAAGTTGCCCTCAGCGGTGGACTGCGCGATGTAGGCACCGAGCCCGGTCGCGGTCAGGGTGGTGTTCCCGTACGAGACGACTTCGGCAACGATGGAGGCGTTCCAGGCCCCGCCGGCAGCGGTGATCCCGCCGGTGATCCAGGCGGAGAAGATGGCCAGGCCGATCAAGGTGCGCCACCGCAGCCAGCGCCCCATGCGCAGATGAGCGGCAACCTCACGCAGATCACTGGGAATTGCCGATGCGCCGGCGATCACGTTGAACAGGATGTACCACTGGGCGCCGAGCGACATCAGGATGATGCCACCGATGTCCAGGCTGACTCCGGTCTTGATCAACAGCAGGGTCGCGAACGGGAACAGGAAGTTGGCCGGGAAGCTGGCGAGCACCTGCACGACCGGCTGGGCGTACCGGGTGATCTTGGGATTCGTCCCGATCCACACCCCGATCGGCACCCAGACCACCGAACCGATCACCACCAGCACGACCACCCGGGCCATCGTGGCCAGGCCCAGCACGAAGGCGTTGGCGAACTCCCCCAGGCCGGCACCGCGGCTGACGTAGGCCAGCATCTGCCACACCCCGACCCCGATGGCCGCGATCACCACGGCACCGAAGACGATGTCGCCGACCCGACGCCGGGTCGGGTTGACCTGCAACGGCTGTTCGGCCATCCCCAGCGGCCTCGTCACGGTGTCCAGCAATCGGCCGATCGGACGCAGGCCGCGGCCGACCAGGGCCGGCAGGGCCGAGCGTCGCAGCAGATTGAGAGTCAGGCTGCGCTGCACCTCGGTCGCCGCGGTGTCTTCGGTACGGAATCGTTCGGCCCAGGCGGTCAGGGGACGCCAGAACAACACATTGACGCCGATGACCATGATGATCATCACCCCGATCGCCAGCAGGATCCGACCGACCTGTTCCTGTTCGGCGGCGGCAGCCACATAGGAACCGATGCCGGGCAGGGCGTAGGTGTTGTTGTTCACGCTGATCACCTCGGAGGCCACCAGGAAGAACCAGCCACCGCCGAAGCTCATCATCCCGTTCCAGACCAGCGGGATCGTTCCGCTGGGCACGTCCAGCTTCCAGAACCGCTGCCACCGGGTCAGCCGGAGCACCCTGGCCGCTTCATCCAACTCACGAGGCTGGGTGACCAGCGACTGGTGGAAGGCAAAGGTCATGTTCCATGCTTGGCTGGTGAAGATGGCGAACACGGCCGCACACTCCACGCCCAGCACACTGCCGGGGAACAGCGTCAACCACACGGTGAGCGTCACCGAGAGGAACGCCAGCACCGGTACCGACTGCAGCACGTCGAGCAACGGCAGCAACACCTTCTCGGCTCGTCGCAGCCGAGCCGCCGCCGTCGCGTACACGAAGGCGAACAGGGTCGAGACCGCCAGCGCGGCAAACATCCGCGCCAGCGAGCGCAGGGCGTAGTAGGGGAGGTTCGCCGGATCGGTGGACACCATGGAGGCTGCCGTACGGGGTGGGAGCGGAGCACTCACCTCGTGGGACACGCGGACCAGGAGCCAGAACAGCACCGCCACCGCGGCCAACACGATGGCGTCGGCCCACCATCGGGTACGCGATCGCAGCGTGGCATCGTGCGCAACAAACGGGCGCAGCATCGACATCGGTCAACCTCCTCAGTGCATGGGCAGGAGCCGGCACGCACTTAGAAGGGCTCAGCGGCGTGGCGGCGAAGGTGACGACCTCATCAGCACGTACGACGGACGAGCTGAGGAGTCGTCGGGGCAGGGACTGTGCGGGTCGGCACCCATGACGCTCACCTCCTGCTCTCCACGCAATGCGCTGCTCTTCGTTCCGACGCGATCGCGTCGAAACGGCACCCCCTGTGGGGCTCCCAGAGCGTAACCGATACTCAACGGGTTGCGCAAACGTAGGATTGTCGGGAGACTTGGCGGCATCATGACCCCGAGAACTCAGACCCGATCGGCCGCCAACGTAGGCACCGGGCGGTCCACGGATGCACCGGCGACGCCCACCGCACACGAGGTGACGGCAACGCAGCTCGATGCGGCGGCCGCCAGCTTCGACCTGCTCTCGGTGCCGGGACGACTGCACCTGGTCTGGCTGCTGGCCGCGGGAGAGTACGACGTCACCACGTTGGCCGAACTCACCGGCGCCAACGTGCCGGCCGCCAGTCAACAACTCGCCAAGCTGCGCGCCGCCGGGATCGTCACCGCTCGACGTGACGGGCGACGGCAGCTCTACCGCGTGGAGGATCCGCACATCGTCGAGGTGATCGAGCAGATGTTCAGCCACATCGCGCCCGACGGCACCCTCGCCTCAGCCACGACCGACCCTCGCCGCCCCCCGCGTCTCCCTCGGTTCGACGCCTCCTGAGGTGACGCCGGTCCGGCTGTCATTGCGTGAAGGTGACCGTAGGTTTGTCGGCGAGCAGGTCAATGCTGAACTTGGTGCTCAAGTCCCAGGAGTAGTCGGCGGGGACCACCTGGCCACTCGTACGTACTTGGTAGCTGGCCTGGATCTCGCTGTAGAAGTCGCCGTCAAAAGTCCCGTCACTGTTCATCTCCACGATCGTTGGAGTCGTGCCTCCTGTGTAGGTGTAGGACCAGGCGACGTCACCGACCACGGGCCGCCCGTCGCTGAGTGCAAACGGACAGCCG
>JAKDKP010000280.1 GCA_030453285.1 Propionibacteriales bacterium | reverse complement strand
GCCCCACGGCCCCCAAAACAAAAATTGGGGGGGCCTTTGGCGACGGTCCTGTGCGTGCGGGTCGACCTCAGCTCAGCGTGGCCATCACGATCACGAAGACGATGATCAACAGGAAGAAGCCCAGCAGACCGAACAGCACTCCCTTGCCCTTGGCACGTTGCCGTTCGAACCCCATGCTGCCGGTGCTGAACTGGTGCAGGGGAGCGGCGTAGAAGACGTCGACCGTCTGACCCGGTGCCACATTGGCGGTGAGTTCGGCCTGCCCGTACTCGCGCATCCACTGCGCTGCTGCCTTGATGTGATGTGGGCCGGGCGGAACCGGGATCACGTGATCGCCGAACCCGCTGATGGGAATGTTGTGGCCGTTGAAGGTGAAGGTGGGCGGGATCAGGCTCGAGGTCAGCACCGATCCCTGCACGTGCAGACGGATCGCGGTCGACGGATCGAGTCCGTCGGTCTGCGGTGCGGGGTCCTGCGGGCGGGGGCCACCCTGCGGGGAGTATTGCCCACCGGGGCCCTGCTGCCCAGGCTCACCCTGCGCTGGATCGTACGGCTGGTTCGGAAACTGTGGAGGCTGGGTCACCCGACGACGATATCAATCACCAGGACCACCTCGGCTCGATGGATGATCATGATGACGGGACCAGAGGTTCTGTCGAAACTGCCCCGGGGCTAGGGGTCGCTGAGCAGGCTCGCTCGGAGTCGCAGGGTGTGCGCGTCAGCAGTGACCACGGTGGCGAGGGACTCCAGGGCTCGGATCATCGACGGTCGACCGACCGTGCGGGCCGCCGCTCGGTCGGCGGCCAGCTCGATGAGCAGATGCGTGTCCCGACTGAGTGCGCGTTGGGCCCTCCCGTGGGGAAAGCAGGCCGAATTGAAGGCGGCAAGTCGGGTGGCGATGTCATGGAGACCCCGTAAGTGGGCTCGTTCGTGGGCGAAGACGGCGGACAGGGAGTCGGCGTCGAGACTGTCAGCCACTCCGCGAGAAATGATGATCTCGCCCGGCCCCCGGCGCAGTGAGCACACCAAGGTCTCCTGCGATTCGACGATGTGGACGGTGAGGCCGCCGAGCAGACGCATACGTTCCTTGGCCTGTGCGGTGAGCAGCGCGAAGTCGGTACGGATCCGGCGTTCGGTCGCGACCAGCACCGCCACCTTGCCCACCACGTAGCACGATGCGCCGCCGGCAACGGTCAAGACCGCCCACGCGCCCACCCATTCGACGGTGGGGATGACCCAACCTTCGAGATCGGCTGCCATCCTCAGCCGGACACCGATGACAACGGCGTTGACGGTGCCGACCAGCGTGCAGGCCGCTCCGACACCGAAGGAGGAGTACCACAGGGTCAAGCACAACTCGGGATGACGGATCCGCCACGTGCCACGGCCAAGAATCCGGGGGGTGAGGAGCATGCAGCTCAGGGCGACGCCGAGCAGGATGCATGTGGTGATCATGGTCCGGTGCGGCCGCGCTTCTCCGCTCCCGCCCGTCGCCGGGATGCCGGGGCCTTCTGGTGCAGTGCGGCCTGGAGCGTTGCGGCGTCGTCCTCGTCCAGCTCACCAATGAATCTGACCAGCGTCGCCTGTCGGTCCATGGTGGAGGTGAGCGAGGCAACCATTGTGTTCACCACGTCCTCCTCCCGGGTCGACGCCGCGGTGAACCAGTATCCCGGGCCGCGAGTGCCGTGGCGGATCACCAACCCCTTGTCGGCCAATCGCTGCAGAACCGTCAGCATGGTGGTCAGCGCCGGGGGCACTCCGGGGACTGCCTCGGTGAGTTCTCGAGCGCTGAGCCCCATCGGGGCGTTCCACAACGCCTCCATGACCTCGGATGCCAATTGGCCACGTGCACGTCCCATCAACGCCCCTCCACCGGTTTGGATCGCGATTCTACTACTCGATGAATCGCGCGTATCGTTCAGGGCGGATCCATCAGGGCGGATCCACCTGTGAAGGAGACATGAAGATCACCATGCATCAGCAGGCGAGGGTCACCGCCGCCACCATCGGGTCGATCATGGTGGCGTTCCTCGTTGCCGTGGCCGGGGCCGCGGTGACCAGCCTGAGTCCGCCGATCCCCGGCTACCTCGAGGCCGACCCGGCCACCGTGATCATCTCGGGCCTGCTGTACGTGGCTGCCGGGTGTGCTGCCTTGCTCACCCTGTCGCGGCTGATCCGGGCGGTGTGGTTGACCCCACGTCCCACCCGTGACGAGCTGGCCGAGGGGTCGCGGTCGGCGTCCGGCTACGCTTGGCGCCGGACTGCTCCTGCCGCGGTGTTGTGGTGTGCCACGTCGGCCCTCACGGCGATCTTCAATGCCGGAGCGGCCCAGGGTTTCCCAGTGGCCTATGTGATTGCCGACCCCTTCACGTTCTTGTCAACGGTCCAGACCGCCCAGGCGTGGACGTTGACCGCACTCGTGGCGGCGGTGGTGGCGATCGTCACCCTGACTCCCCGCCGGTGGGGTACGCAGATCGTCACCACGGTGCTCGTCCTCGCTGCACAGCTACCAGTGGTGGTCACCGCCCAGGTGTCGGTGGGTGTGGGGCACGACTTCGCGACCGACGCCGCGATCATCATGACCTTGGCGCTCGCCGTCGCCGTCGCCGCCATCTGGGGTGCCGCCGGCCTGGAGGACACCTCCTCGCCAGGCGTTGTGCGGGGTGCGCGGATGGCGGCTGTGGGGTTGCTCGTCGCCATTGGTCTGCGGATCGCGGTGGCGGTGTTCGAGATGGCCGGTGTCGGTGTCTGGACACATCCGTACGGCATCGCGATGCTGGGGCAACTCGGCACCTGGCTGATACTGCTCGCACTCACCGGCACGGTGGCACTGCAGAGGGGCTTGGGCCCGCGTCTTGGTGCCCTCCGTCTGCGGGTCGGTGCCTGGGTGGCCGTCGTGTCCGTCGGCTTCTGGGCCGCCCTGCTCAACCTTGTCCCACCCCGCTTCCTCGAGCCCCAGACGATCGCGGAGAACTATCTCGGCTTCGAAATTCCACCCGCGCCGACCTTCATCACCGCGCTCACGCCGGGCCGTCCCAATCTGTTGCTCGGGACGACGGCACTGGCCGCGATCGTTGTGTACGCGCTCGCCTTTGCCAGGCTGCGGCGACGCGGTGACCACTGGCCGTGGCATCGCCTGGTCTGCTGGTGCGCCGGGTGGCTGCTGGTCCTGGCGGTCTCCGGCTCCTCGGCGTGGGCATTGTCGTCGGTGGCGTTCAGCTGGCACATGGGCATCCACATGGTGCTGAGCATGCTGGCGCCGCCGCTGATCGTGCTCGGCGGAGTGATCACCCTCGCCCTACGGGTGCTGTCGGCCTCGCCGCAAGCCTTGCCGCGTCTTCGCAGCGCCCTGCTGGCGGTGATGGAGGCCCCGCTAGTGGTGCGGCTGACCAGCCCGCTGGTGGTGTGGTTGATCTTCGTCGCCAGTTTCTACGTGCTGTACTTCTCCCCGCTGTTCGGTGCGGCGATGCGATATCACTGGGCTCACCAGGCGATGACGTTCCACTTCTTGATCATGGGCTGCCTGTTCTACGGAACAGGGATCGGGGTTGATCGCCCGGTCCGCGATATTCCTGCGGTGGCTCGACTTGCGCTGGTCTTCGCCGCGATGCCGTTCCACGCCTTTTTCTCCATCGGCGTGCTGTCGGGAACCGGGATCGGAGAACAGTTCTACCGTGCCCTCGATGTCAGTTGGATCGCCGATCTTGGTCAAGATCAACAGCTCGGCGGCCAAGTCACCTGGGCGCTGGGTGAGATGCCGATGCTGATCGTCGTCATTGCTCTGCTGGCGCAATGGTTCGCGCATGACCGCCGCACGGCCCGCCGCGCCGATCGTCAGGCAGACCGGGACGGGGACTCCGAACTCGCCGCCTACAACGAACTGCTGGCCGAGCTGGCACGTCGTGATCGTGCCGCTCCGGGCCGACAAGCTGCCAGCGACCGGCAACCAGCCCGTGAGGAGAACCATGACTGAACCCGCAACGCGCGAGCAGGTGGCAGCCGATCAGCCGGTGGGAGATCAGCCGGGCGGTGATCAGCGGGTCGGTGACACGGCGGAGCCCATGGAGTTCACGGTCCTCGGCATGAGCTGTGCCTCCTGCGCCAACCGGATCGAGCGCAAGCTCAACAAGCTCCCCGGCGCGCAGGCGGTGGTCAACTTCGCCACCGAACGGGCCGTGGTCAGAGGGCTGGAGCTGGCGGAGACCGACACGGTCGTGGCCGCGGTGGAGAAGGCGGGTTACCGCGCCATCCCGGATACCGAAGACGACCACACCGACCATCGCGCCGCCCAGCTCCGGTCGCTGCGCCGCCGCATCCTGGTGGCCGGTGTCCTCACCTTGCCCCTGTCGAACCTGACCATCGGGCTGGCCCTGGTCGACTCATTGCGGTTCCCCGGGTGGGAAATCCTCTGCGTCGCCCTGGCGACGCCGGTCGTGCTGTGGGCAGCGTGGCCGTTCCACCGCGCCACCTGGCGCAATCTGCAGCAACGCTCCACCA
>JAKDKP010000279.1 GCA_030453285.1 Propionibacteriales bacterium | reverse complement strand
GGGCGCCATGGGTGGTCCCCTGCGCGCCTACGTCTGCCACGGCCAGACCTGCCGGGCCCCCGTTGGCGAGGTTGACGCGGTCGAACAGGGTCTGCGCGCCGGTGGGTGGGACACCGCATGACGGGCAGAACGTGTCCAAGTGGCGCCCGGGCCGCGCACACCGGATGCTGCCGGGGATTACCGGACGGCCAACACGGCGATCATGATCGCGGTGTAGTGGCAGGTGAATCCGCCCAGCGTGAAGGCGTGGAAGAGCTCGTGGAACCCGAACCACTCGACGTGGAGATTCGGCCGCTTGAGCGCATAGAAGACGGCACCGGCGATGTAGAACGCACCGCCGACGCACACCAGGACGGCCGCGGGGACGCTGGCTGCGAAGAAGTCGCCCATGTACACCATGCTGGCCAGACCCAAAAGGACGTACACCGGCGTGTACAACCACCGCGGGGCGTCGGTCCAGAACAGGCGGAAGGCGACGCCGAGGATGGCGCCGATCCAGACGAGCCACAGCAGCAGGGCGGCCTTCTCCGGCGGGAGCAGCGCCCACGCCAGCGGCGTGTAGGAGCCGGCGATCACCAACATGATGTTCGTGTGGTCCAGGCGCTTGAGCACCCGCTTGACCTTCGGCGTCCAGTTCCCGCGGTGGTAGACCGCCGAGATGGTGAACAGCAGCAACCCGGTGAAGGCATACACCGCCGAGGCGAGCTTTCCCCATGGCCCCGGGGCCAGGACCACCAGCACGATGCCTGCGGCCAGGGCCAGGGGAGCGGTGCCCGCATGGATCCACCCGCGCAGATGCGGCTTGATCTCCTCGACCGGTCCCGGCGGCTGCTGCTTCATGGTGCGATCCTACCGGAGGGTAACGCCGTGGCGGCGCGGGTGGGCGGGCCCACCAGGCGTGCCGCAGGGCCAGCGGGTCCATCCACCCGGTAGCCTAGAGGCGCGGCAACCGTACAGTGTTGATCCGTGTCGGCCGAATGACTGGAAGGGGACAACGTGCGGTTGCCCGAGGTACTCTATCGCCTCTATGGCAAGGTGCTCAAGAAAGACATCCCCGCCGAGAAGCTGCCCGGGCACATCGGCATGGTCGTCGACGGCAACCGCCGCTGGGCCAAGCTGGCCGGGGCGCCGACGGCACACGGGCACCAGGCAGGTGCAGACAACATCGTCGAGTTCCTGGGCTGGTGCAAGGAACTGAACATCCGCACGGTCACGCTCTACATGCTCTCCACGGACAACATGTCCCGCTCGACCGACGAGTTGGACGCACTGATCGGCATCATCGCCAACATGCTGGATCGCCTGGCCGAACAGCGGGACCTGTGCATCCAGCCCATGGGCGCCTACGACGAGCTGCCCGACTACCTCTCCGACAAGCTCCACGCGCTCGGCGAATCGTCGAAAGACGCAGCCGGGCTGCATGTCAACATCGCCATCGGCTACGGTGGCCGCCGCGAAATCGTCGACGCCGTCAAGGAACTGCTGCTCGACGCCGACGCCGGTGGCCGGTCGATGACCGAGGTGGCCCGCGACCTCGAGATCGAGGACATCTCACGTTTCCTGTACACCCGCGGCCAGCCCGACCCCGACCTGGTCATCCGCACCTCCGGCGAGCAACGCCTTTCCGGGTTCCTGACCTGGCAGAGCGCCTACAGCGAGTTCTATTTCTGCGAGGCCCTGTGGCCCGATTTCCGCAAGGTCGACTTCCTGCGGGCCCTGCGTGACTTCACCGACCGCCAGCGCCGCTTCGGCAGCTGAAGCCGGGCACCGGCGTCGTTCATGTGCTGTTGGGCGTGGCGACTTCTTCCCGATTCCTTTCGGGGCTAGCTTGAAGTCATTGGCAGGCACGCCCGCCCGCCAATGCGGAAAGGCCACCGAACGTTGAGACACACTGTCAACGCGGGAAGGCCGGAACCGGCCTTGCGGCCGGACCGGATCCCTCGCAGAACGGTTACCTAGGGGCGCATCGCCCCTGTTGGGAGTCATCGTGGCAGTAGAAACCCAGTCCAAGAACGTTGCGGAAACCGCGGTCTTCGATCCCGAAGCCGATGTGCAGACCGTTTCCGAAGGGGCGGGTCGACCTCCCGCCGGCGACCCCCACCGGGCCGTCCCCGATGCCATCCCCGCGACGGGTAAACGGCAAAGCGTCGGGGAGAAATCCTACGTTCTGGACACCTCCGTCCTCATCGCCGATCCGCGGGCGGTCCTGCGCTTCGCCGAGCACGAGGTGATCGTGCCCATTGTGGTGATCACCGAGCTCGAGAAGAAGCGTCACGACCCGGAACTGGGCTACTTCGCCCGCAAGGCGCTGCGACTGCTGGACGAGCTGAGGATCGAACACGGCGGCCTGGATAAGGCGCTTCCCATCGGGGACGACGGCGGTTCCCTGCGGATCGAGCTCAACCACATTTCGACCGAGGTGCTTCCCGTCGGGTTCCGCGGGGCGGATAATGACTCGCGCATCCTGGCCGTGGCCAAGAACTTCTTCGACGAAGGCCGCGACGTCACGGTCGTCTCGATGGACCTGCCCATCCGCGTGAAGGCCTCGGCCATGGGCATGCAGGCCGATTAATACCGCAACGGGCTCGTCGCCGACTCCGGTTGGACGGGCACCGCCGAACTGGACGTGGCCGACGTGGATGTCGAGGAGCTCTACAACAACGAGCCGGTGCTCATCGAGGAAGCGGCCGACATGCCGGCGAACACCGGACTGGTACTGCTCTCCAACCGGGGCTCGGCCCTGGGCCGGGTCGGCAACGACGGGTTCGTGCGGTTGGTCAAGGGCGACCGCGACGTCTTCGGGCTGCATGGGCGGTCCGCCGAACAACGCCTGGCCATCGACCTGCTCATGGACCGCGACGTCGGCATCGTCTCCCTCGGTGGCCGTGCCGGAACCGGCAAGTCGGCGTTGGCGCTGTGCGCCGGGCTCGAGGCGGTGATGGAGCGCCGCGAGCACAGCAAGGTGGTGGTCTTCCGGCCGCTGTACGCCGTCGGCGGGCAGGAGCTCGGCTACCTGCCGGGCACCGAGAACGAAAAGATGGGCCCCTGGGCACAGGCGGTGTACGACACCCTCGGCGCGGTCACCTCCAAGGTGGTGATCGATGAGGTGATGGATCGTGGCCTGCTCGAAGTGCTGCCGCTGACCCACATCCGTGGGCGGTCGTTGCACGACGCGTTCGTGATCGTCGACGAGGCGCAGTCGCTGGAGCGCAATGTGTTGCTCACCGTGCTCAGCCGGATCGGTCAGGACTCCCGAGTCGTGCTCACCCACGATGTCGCCCAGCGCGACAACCTTCGGGTCGGGCGTCACGACGGGGTGGTGGCGGTGGTCGAGAAGCTCAAGGGGCATCCGCTGTTTGCCCACATCACCCTGAACAGGTCGGAGCGGTCTCCGATCGCGGCGCTGGTGACCGAAATGCTGGAGGACATCCAGCTCTGAGGATCAAGATCTCGTCAAGAGGGGCCGCTCAGCGACGTCCGAGGCAGGGAGTGTGAGCGGCTCATCTTGACGAACGTCCCGACGCGCTGATGGGTACCGAACACGATTTCGTTTCCATACCGTTATGTGGCAAAGTCTCTGCCCGTGCGCCACGTGACCCGACATGCCCTGACCGGAGCCGTTGTCGGAGCCGCCGCCCTTGCCGTGGCGGCATCGGTGGGGATCATGAAGCCGCAGGTGAGCGCAGTGCCGGCCGTCCCCGTGTCGCAGCAGGCTGGTGCGCCTGCGCCGATCGACGTTGCTGCCCAGACGCGTGCACGGAGCCAGTCTGACCGGGCGAACCGCTCCAAGGACCGCGAGGCGAAGGAGCAGATCGCTACGGCACTGAAGAAGCGGAACGCCGAACTGGCCAAGACGCAGCGCGACGTCAAGGCCAACGGCGAGCAGATCAAGAAGGCGAGAGCGGCCGAACGGGCGCGCAAGGCGGCTGAGGAAAACAAGCGGAAGCTCCGGGAGGGATACGACCCCAGGACCGCCACCTCACCGAAGGAGATCGGTCGCCAGATCGCGGCCAACAAGTTCGGTTGGACGGGTTCCGAGTTCGGCTGCTACGACAAGTTGATCATGAGCGAGAGTCGCTGGGTGATCGATGCGACGAACCCCACCTCCGGCGCGTACGGGATCCCGCAGTCCCTGCCGGCCGAGAAGATGGCCACCGAGGGCGACGACTGGCGCACCAACCCCGCCACGCAGATCCGGTGGGGGATGAAGTACGTGAAGGAACGCTACGACGCCCCCTGTGCGGCGTGGAGTTTCAAACAGGGCAACAACTGGTACTGAGGGTGGTGAGGGGCGGTGCGTCGCATACTGTTGATCACGCATCCTGAGGCCCAGCACCACGTTGACGGTGTGGTGGGCGGCTGGTTCGACTCGGCCCTGACCGGACGCGGTGAAGCACAGGCGCGAAACATCGCCGACCGCGTCGTTGCCACCGTTGGTGAGGATCAGGTCGACGTGATCACCTCGGATCTGCAGCGCGCCCGCGCTGCGGCCGTGATCATCGGTGGACGCCTCGGCGTCGACGTCG
>JAKDKP010000278.1 GCA_030453285.1 Propionibacteriales bacterium | reverse complement strand
CAACACCTGAGGCTTGTCGGAACTCAGGTTGATCACACAGTTGGAGATGATCACGTCCACCGATCCGTCGGCCAGCGGGATGTCCTCGATCGTGCCCAATAGGAACTCGACGTTCGCCACGCCTGCCTGCGTTGCGTTCGTACGAGCCAGGTCCAGCATCTCAGGGGTCATGTCGACGCCGTACACGAAGCCGGTCCCACCAACCCGGGACGCCGAGAGCAGCACATCGATGCCACCTCCGGACCCGAGGTCCAGTACCCGCTCTCCCGGCGTCAGGTCGGCCACCGCGGTCGGGTTGCCGCAGCCAAGGCTGGCCGCCACTGCCGCCACGGGCAGCTCGTTGGTGGCGAGCTGCGTATAGCGGGCCGGTCCGAACCGGTCGTCCATCTCGAGCGGCGCAGCCCCACCGCAACAGCCACCATCGGCGCCACGGGTGACGCCACGAGCTGCCTCGGCGTACCGCTCCCGTACCGACGCCCGAAGATCTTCCGGCGTACCGCTCATCTCCTGCACCTCCATCCATGGATGATCATCGATGCGTCATCTTAGGCGTCACACATAGACGCCTGTCAATGCGTTGCCTAGGATGGAGCCATGCCTTCGCTCACGTCGATCCCGCTGGCGACAACCACCGACTGCTGTACGCCGGTGCTCGGCGAGGTCATGTCCCCACCGGCCGCCGAGGCGCTGGCAACCTCGTTGAAGGCGCTGGCGGACCCGACCCGACTGCGGCTGGTCTCCCTGGTGGCTGCCGGCGAAGGCCAGGAGGCCTGCGTGTGCGACCTGACCGAACCGGTCGGACTCTCCCAACCGACGGTCTCACACCACCTGAAGGTCCTGGTCGATGCCGGGATTCTGGCCCGCGAGCAGCGCGGGCGCTGGGCGTACTACCGATTGGTGCCGGACACGCTGAGCGAACTGGCTCGACTGATCACCCCGGAGTAGGCGGAGGCACGGAGCCGTCCGCATCCGGATCTCCGGAGCCGGGCCGGCGACCACTCGCGGCTCGTACCCACAGCATGATCACCACGAAGGCCACTGAGACCAGAACTGCGCCGCCAACAATCCACCAGATCACACCACTCACGTCGAGACGCTCCGGCTCGGGCCGGACGGGCCCGTCGTCACCCGAGGGCCAGGTGCCAGCTCGCGCCACGCCGTCGGCACTGATCTCGAACTGCACCACCCCGGCGGTGGAGTGGCCGTCATCGAAGACCACCTGGTAGCCGACGCGATACAACCCTTCGCCCAGTTGCGGCGAAGGAGTCAGTTGCACCTTCGTGTCAGCGCCGGAGAAGCGCGGCTCGGCCATCGGGTGGGTGCGACCATCGGCCGATCGCAGCGAGAAGGTGGCGAAGTCCGGCCGGACTGCCCCGGTGAACGTGATCGAGACGTCGTCGACCTGGGTGACCACCGACTCGTGCCGGGGAGTGGATTCCTTGATCGGGCTGCTGTGCGCGCCGGCCGGAGCGACGCTCCAGACCAGGGTCAGCAGCACCAGTACCCCAGCCACCCACCAACGTGCGCTCCTGCGTACGGTCACGAGAAGAGGCCCTCTCCGACGAAGCCCCCTGGAGCACATCCCGGCGGAAGGGCGCAGACGGCCGAGCCGATGGGCACCGTCCAGTCGTTCAGGTTGTCCAACTCCGCCAACCGCTGCTGGACCGGCATGAACTGCTTCTGGATGCTCGCCTGGAAGGTGCAGAACAACAGACCCGCATCGGTCGGCACGGTCGAACTCGAGTCATCGTAGTTGAACGGTCGGCGCAGGAATCGATCCGTTTCCTCTCGAGGTGCCGCACGAGCGATGTGCGCAAAGTTGGGGATCACCGGGATCCCACTCGAGTCGGTGGCGCCGAAATCGGCAGCGTCGGTCTCCAGGGTGCCGGTCAGCGGCGCACCGGTCTCCAGCCGTCGGCCGACGGCAAGTTCCTTGCCGATGGCATCCAGTTCGTCCCATCGATCCAACTCCATGCGGATGCGCCGCAGGACCATGGTCGTCCCACCGGCGAACCAACCGGGCTCGGTGGACCACACGACAGCAACGAAGTCCGGTGTGCCGGCGACAGGATTGACCGTGCCGTCGATCTGCCCCATCAGATTGCGAGGCGCGGAGGTGCGGTCCTTGCCGTGTGGTACGTGTCCGCCGGCGGCCCGGGAGAATCCGTGCTGGGACCACCGGAGCCGAGCAAATCCACGCACCGTCTTGGTGAGTTGCCGAGCCGCATGGGACAACACGAGCAGGTCGTCGGCGCAGAGCTGCAGGATGAGATCCCCGCCGCTGAAGGCGGGCTGCAACCGATCGATCTTGTACGAGGGCAATTCGGTCAGGCCGGCCGGTCTCTTCACCGACATGCCCAACTTGTCGAACCACGGCGGCCCGAATCCCACGGTGACAGTGAGTCGCGCCGCGACCGTTGCCAGGTAGGGTTCCTGATCGTTGAGGGCGGGCTCGGCTCGGGTGAGCCGGGCACTGTCGTCGGTGATCAGGGTGAGCAGTCTCCGTGCCGCCTCGGCGTCGGTCTCTGGCAGCAGGTCGTAGGCATTGAACACCGCGTGTGCCTGCATCCCGGTAGCAATCCCGGCCTGGGTCGGGCCGTAGAAGTCGACCAAGGGTGGGGGCGCGCTGGCGTCGCCACGCGCGCCGACGACGTTGACGCCTGCCACACCAACGCCCGCCCCAGCCGCAGCCGCTGCCAGACCGCCGCCGACCAGGAGGCCCCTTCGTGAGACGGGCGAGCGATCACTCATCGAACAGGCCGGGACCCCGCCAGAGCCCCGGTCGATCCGCCGCCACCCTCGTCGTCGCTCTGGGCTTCGGGATCGTACGACTCCTGCGCGTTGGCCATGTCGCGTGCGACGGCCTCGACGTCGACCGTTCCGCCGCCGGCCAGGTTCAGGGTCACCGTGATCTTGTCTCCGGCCTTCAAGTCCTGCTTGAGCCCGATCAACATGATGTGCAGGCCGCCGGGGTCAAGCGTGAGCGACTCGCCCGCGCGAACAACGAAGCCGCCCTCCTTCTTGCGCATGATCATCGTGCCGCCGTCGGAAACCATCTCGTGCAGTTCAATGGCGGCGGCCACGTCGCCCGATGCCGACTCGAATGTGACATCGGCGTCTGTGTCGTTGGTGATGACCCCGAAGATGGCCGACATCGTCCCCTTCGGCATCACCTTGGCGTAGGAGTCCTGCACGCGCACACTGTTGGACTGGTCCGCACCTGCCTGGCAGCCGGCCACGCCGGCGAGGGCCAGCAGAAGGAAGCAGGACACGACCGCACGTAAGGGCTTCATGAAACGTTCAACGATGGCGGCCTCCTGCGGGTTCCGACTCCGACCAAGTCCATCACAGCCCCGGGATGCATCCGTCATAGGGGGCCCAGCACCTCGTCCGGATTGACCGACAGGGCCAGTCGGTCGAGCACCGACAGGAGTTGACGTTCCTCGTACGCGAAATGCGACTCCATGATCGCCGCGACACCCTCGAGGTGCTGCTCCAACTCGACCGGCGAGGCCCTCCGATCGACCGCGGATTCCAGGCTGCCCAGCAGGTGATTGATCATCGAGTGGTCCTGTTGCAGACGCCGCAGCGTGTCGGCGAGGTCTGGATGCGCTGCCGCGATCGCCGGGAACGAGGAGCCGATCCTCACCTTCGTGGTGACGGGTCAGAGCCGTACAGAATCCGCGGCAGAACAGCAGCAGCTCCCTCGTCGCCGGCTCGGCGGATTCGCCCTCGATCAACGCATCCCGGGTGATCAGCAACGCGGACCGGAGTCGTTCGTGCACCATCCGCAGTTCGCGGCCCCAGGCGACCAGCCGGTTCTGCTCGCCCTCAGTCACGCGAGGACAAAGGGGACGACGTCATGTCGCACTCCTTCGGGTTCGACGCCTCCATGCCTGACACCGACTGTCACCGGCACGCGACGCTGCACGGAAGCCTAGTCGCCCGACGAAGGGACCTTGTGTAAGGTTAGGCACACCTGACCTTCGAGTGACAGTGACTTCACATGCATCCATCCCCCTACCCACGCCCGGCCAGGCCCGGCTTCAGTCTGACCCGACGTGATCTCCTCCGCGCGGCCGGCGCGCTCGGCTCGCTGGGCATTCTGACTGGCTGCTCGACCGGCGGCGACCGACCCGAGCCAGTGGCCGCTGGCGCCGTGCGCCGGATCGAACACCTGCGTGGCGTCACCGAGATCCAGGGTTCACCGCAGCGAGTCGTCACCGTCGGCTACAGCGACCAGGATCCGGTCCTGGCCCTCGGCGTACGACCGGTGGGAGTGACTGATTGGTACGGCGATCAACCGTACGCCGTGTGGCCGTGGGCACAGGCGGCTCTGGGCGACGCGAAGCCCGCGGTGCTCAACAAAGGGGCCTTCACCGGCACACCCGACTACCAGTACGAACAGATCGCCGCCCTGGCGCCCGATCTGATCCTCGGCCTCTACACCCAGATGAGCCAGACGGAGTACGACCGACTGTCCACGATCGCCCCGACGGTCGCACCACCCATGGGATTCCCGGAGTTCGCCGCCCCCTG
>JAKDKP010000277.1 GCA_030453285.1 Propionibacteriales bacterium | reverse complement strand
GGGAACGCCAGGCGTCTGGCGCGGGGAGGGAACGCCAGGCCTCTGGCGCTTGAACCTGGGCGGTGCTCCTGCGCCAATGGGCGATCCAGCCGTCACGTGGTGCACCACCGGGGGTCCGGGTGGGGCTGGTTGACGAGCTGCGCTGGGCCACCGCGGTGAGGACGGCGGCAACGGCGGCCAACTCGTCGGGGGTCGGGTCACCGGCGATGACGTGCCAGACCCCTTGGTCGAGGGTGAACCCGTCGCGGGTGGGGTCGGAGGTGCTCACAACGGGATGTTCCCATGTTTGCGCGGTGGCTGGTGGCCCCGCTTGGACTGGAGTAGGCGCAGGGATCGGATCAACTCCCGGCGTGTACGGTGCGGCGACACCACGGCATCCAGCAAACCGAGATCCCCCAGGCGCCGCAGATCGGTCTGTTCTCGCCGCACGGTGGTGATCAACTGGGCCCGAAGGCTCTCTCGATCGTCGGCAGACGCCAGCTCCTGGTGGTGTCGGTGATTGACCGTCTCCTGCGGCGGTGCTGCCCCCACCGAAGCTGTCGGCCAGGCCAGCACCAGATCGGCCCCCACCGCAGCCGATCCCATCGCCTCGTACGTGGCGCCGTACGCGGTACCGATGATCACTGTCAGCAACGGAATCGAGGCTTCGGCATAGGCGTGCACCAGGGCTGCGGCGCCTCGTACGGCTTCGTATCCCTGCTCAGCAAGGAAACCCGGCGAGTCGAGCAGCGTGATCACTGGGATGTTGAACGCATCGCAGGTCCGAATGAATCGGGTCGCCTTGGTGGCCGCACGATGATCGATGACGCCGCCCAGGTGGTCGCGCTGGTTCGCCACCATGCCGACGGTGCGCCCCCCCAGTCGCCCCAACCCGCAGACCAGATTGGGTGCCCGATGGGGGTGCACCTCGCAGAAGTCGCCTCCGTCCAGTACGGCGGCAATCACCTGCTGCACGTCGTACGGCCCGTGCGCGTCTTCGGCGATGAGCTGTTCCGGGAGCTGCTCGAGGTCCTCGCCGGCGCCGTCGTCGCCCGGCTCCACGGTCGGCGGATCGGTCAGGTTGTTCGACGGGAGGAGGCCGATCAAGGTCCGGACCCAGGCACAGGCCGACTCCTCGTTGTCGGCCACGTGGTGGGCGCCCTCGGCGTGCACTCGATCATCGAACGAACTGCCGGCGGTCTCGATCGCATCGGTCGAGGGGAGTTGCAGCCCGGCGGACGGGCCGCCCAACACCAGGAAGTCGGCCAGGACAGGCGTCACCGCGGACGCCCCGACGGTCGGACCGGTGAGCAACGCCACCTGAGGGATCACCCCGCTGACCATCGTCATGGCGCGATGCAGCCGGCCCACCGCAGCCACCCGTGCCACGCCGTCGCTGGGCGCGTCGGTCTCGCCACGGGGCTCGCGGGAGGCGCCGGTGTCCATGCCGATCACCGGACAACCCGTACGTGCGGCCAGCTCCACCAGGCGGGTGATCCGATCGGTGTCGGCCGCCGTGGGGGAGCCCGTGGCGTACACGCACACGATGCGGCCCTCGATGGTGCCGTGCCCGGTACACGTCGACCTGGCCCCGCCGGCCCCGCCGGCCCCGCCGGTCTCGATGAACGAGTCGGCATCGAGCAGTGGCAGCAATCGCTCGCGGGCGGATCGGGGAGCGGTCTGGCCGTGTGGTCCGGTCTGTGACACGTCCTCGACCCTAGCTGTTCGGCGCCTGCCCGTTCAGTCCCGGATGGGGGCTGGCAGGGTTGGTACGTGCACACTTAGACAGCTGGCCTTTCCCCGTACGCCGACACCCTTCGCGACCGGATCCTGACACCCACCACGGGCTGGACGTCGGTGGAGGTGGTGCCCGACACCGGGTCCACGAATGCCGACCTCACCGCTCGGGCTGGCGACGGTGCCCCGCACGGCGCGGTATTGATCGCCGACCACCAGCGAACCGGTCGAGGACGGCTGCGACGTTCCTGGTCGGCCCCGCCCGGCGCGTCGGTGGCCCTGTCGGTGCTGCTCCGCCCCACCCGTACGACTGGATGGTCCTGGTTGCCGCTGGTGTGCGGCATCGCGGTCGCCGATGCCGTACGGGCCGCGGGAGCCAACGCCGTGCTCAAATGGCCCAACGATGTCCTGGTCGATGATCTCAAACTGGCCGGGATTCTGGTGGAGCGCACGCAGACCCCTGCTGGCCCGGCGGTGATCATCGGCTGCGGTATCAACACCACCGCGTCGATCGGAGACCTGCCCGTGCCCACCGCCACCTCGATCGCGGCGGTCGGTCTCGGAATCACCCCCCTCGACCTGGTGGTCGACGTGCTGCTCCGGCTCGATCGACTGGTGACCTTCTGGGGAGACGAGGCCAACGACGACCTGCTCGGCGACATGTACTCCAACCGGTGCAGTTCACTGGGGCAGCGGGTGCGCGCTCAGCTCGCCGACACCGAGGTGGTTGGGGTCGCCACCGGGATTGACGCCGACGGCGGTCTGCTGGTGCACACCGCCGACGCCGAGGTGACCGTCGTCGCCGGTGACGTGGTCCACCTGCGCGGCAACCACTGAGCGGCCGTTGGCACGTCGGTCCGTGTGCCAGCATGGGCCCATGAGCCTGCCCCGGAAGCTGCTCGGCGAGGACGAGACCGTCGAACTGCATCTCAGGACCCACCTGAAGAAGTTGATCCTGCCTGCGGTGGTGTTGATCCTGCTCGGTGGGCTGCTCGGCGTAGGTCTGGCCCTGATGCCCCCGACCGCTCAACCATGGGGTGGTGTGGCGGTGGGCGTCGTGGCGCTGGTCGTGCTGGTCGCGTGGGTCCTGATCCCCTTCCTGCGGTGGCGCACCACCACGTACACCGTCACCAATCGCCGCATCATCACCCGGACCGGCCTGCTCAACCAGACCGGCCACGACCTGCCCCTGGTCCGGATCAATGACGTCTCGTACGAGCGGAGCCTGATCGACCGGATGCTCGGCTGCGGCACGCTCAACATCCGCACCGCGGCCGATCAGGGAGCCCTCGTGCTGCCCGACGTGCCCGACGTCGAGCGGGTGCACGTGACGATCACCGAGTTGCTGTTCGACTCCACCAACCCCAGCTGGACGCGCAGCGACGGGCAGGACTGGTACGACGGGCAGGACTGGCACGATGATCAGGAGGAGAAGGCATGAGCGTTCGCATCATTCGACACGAGGGCCGCATCGCCGAGCTGGTGATGGACCGACCGGAAGCGATGAACGCCATCTCCACCGAGCAGGCCGCCCTGGTCGGCGGCGCCACGGCTGAGTTGGCCGCCGATGACTCGGTCCGGGTCGTGCTGCTCACCAGTGCCGTGGACAAGGCCTTCTGTGTGGGTGCCGATCTGAAGGAGCGGGCCGGATTCACCACTGACGACTTCTTGCGGCAGCGCGAGACCACCCGGGCCGCGTACGGCGGGGTGCTGGCCCTGCCGATGCCGGCGATCGCCCTGGTCGAGGGCCACGCGCTGGGCGGGGGATTCGAACTGGCGCTCTCCTGCGACCTGATCGTCGCCTCGCCGGCGGCCACCTTCGGCCTGCCAGAGGTGAGTGTCGGCGTCATCCCCGGCGGTGGCGGCACTCAACTGCTCACCCGTCGGCTCGGCTACAACGCTGCGGCGGACCTGATCCTGACCGCCCGCCGGCTCACCGCCGAGCAGGCCGGCGCGGCCGGCATCGTGGACCGGTACGACCCCGCCCGGCCGGCCCGGGAGGTGGCGATGGAACTGGCCACCAGCATCGCCGCCAACTCTCCGGTCGGCACCCGCAACGCCAAGATCGCCATGCGCCGCGGCCTCGACCTACCGTTGGCCGAGGGTCTGCAGATCGAGGAGCGCGCCTGGCAGCGCACCATCACCTCACCCGACCGGATCGAGGGGATCGCCGCGTTCAACGAGAAGCGGCCGCCGCGCTGGGCGTAGGCTGCCGCATCGTGGCCACACCTGCCGAGCATGCTGATCCCGCCTCCGGCGCACACCCGGCCGGGCAGTCGCACCACAAGTTGTCCACCCAGCTCGTGCGCTTCGTGATCACCGGGGTGCTGTCGGCGGTCGTCGACTTCGGCTTGCTCAATCTGCTGATGCTCGCCTTCGGCTGGGAGCACACGCCGGCCAAGGCGGTCTCGTTCGTCGCGGGCACCACAACGGCGTACATGATCAATCGGCGGTGGACCTTCCGGGCGGAGCCCTCGACCAAGCGGTTCGTGGCGATCATCATCCTGTACGCCCTCACCTTCGTCCTGCAGGTGGGCATCTTCTCGGGGCTCTTCGTGCTGCTGCAGCGCGGCATGCCCGGCCAATCCGTCGTGGTGATCAACACGATCGCGTTCGTCATCGCCCAGGGGATCGCCACCATGGTCAACTTCATCGTTCAGCGCACCGTGATCTTCAAGATCCGACCGGCAGGCACGGGCCGATAAGGTGCCCGTGTGACTGACGCCGACACCATCGATCAGCCCGACCCGCTGGCCAGCGGTCGCCCGTTCGTGGTCGGCATCATCGGCGGCGGACAGCTCGCCCGGATGATGTACGCCCCCTC
>JAKDKP010000276.1 GCA_030453285.1 Propionibacteriales bacterium | reverse complement strand
CCCTCAGCAGCAACGCCCCTGGCCACACCGTCACCGCGGTGCTGTGGGACGGCGACGACGAGATCGCCACCGCGACGGTGGCGGCCGACACCGACAAGGTCGCCAACCTGCGACTGAGGGTGCCGAAGGATCGCGTACGGCTGTGGGAACCCGGCAAGGGTGAGTTGTACGACATCACCCTCACCCTCGCCGGTCCCGACGGCACGGTCGTCGACGAGGTGGGGACCTACGCCGGGCTGCGCTCGGTCACCCTCGACGGCAACAAGTTCCTGATCAACAGCAAGCCCTTCTTCCAGCGACTCGTGCTGGATCAGGGCTACTGGCCCGACACGTTGATGACCGCTCCGGACGAGGCCGCCCTGATCGCCGACATCGAGCTGTCGCTGGCGGCCGGCTTCAACAGCGCACGGCTGCACCAGAAGGTGTTCGAGGAACGATTCCTCCACCACGCCGACCGGCTCGGCTATCCGGTGTGGGGCGAATTCGGCGACTGGGGTGTCTCGGGTCAGGGCACCAAGGGCCACAACCAGGCCCCGCAGGCCAGCTTCATCACCCAGTGGCTGGAGGTGCTCGACCGCGACTACTCACACCCGTCGATCATCGGCTGGTGCCCGCTGAACGAGACCCATCAGGATCTCCACGACCGGATCACCGTGCTGGACGACGTCACCCGCGGCATGTTCCTGGCCACCAAGGCCGCCGATCGAACCCGCCCGGTGCTCGACTCGTCGGGCTACAGCCACCGCGTGCTGGAGACCGAGGTGTGGGACTCGCACCTGTACGAACAGGACCCGGCCACCTTCGCCGAGCTGGTGGGCGGGCTGGCCGAGGGCACCCCGTACGGGAACCTCGGCTTCCAGGACGCGACGATCTCCCAGCCGTACGCCGGCCAGCCCTACTTCGTCTCCGAATTCGGCGGCGTCTGGTGGAACCCCGACGCGCAGGAGGTCAGCGGAAACGACAACGCGGTCTCCTGGGGGTACGGACAGCGGGTGCGCAACGAGGAGGAGTTCCATCAGCGCGCCGAAGGGTTGATCAAGGTCCTGCTGGACGACGAGAACATGTTCGGTTACTGCTGGACCCAACTGACCGACGTGTTCCAGGAAGAGAACGGCATCTATCGCTTCGACCGCTCCACCAAGCTCGACGTCGATCGATTCCGGGCCTCCCAGGAACGTCCGGCAGCGTACGAACGACGCTGAGCTGCGGTCAACGACGCCGATCATCATCGACGCCCGTTGATCATCGAAGCCGACCCAGGGCAGGCACCTGATCAACATACGGCTGATCCGGCTCCACCGGGGCCGACATGAGCGTCAGGCTGTCTGCCGGACGGCTCACCGGAGTTGGCTGGCGAAGAGTTCGCTGAACCGTTCACCGGCGCCAAGGAGCTCCCGGTACGTTCCCGATTCGACGATCCGCCCACTGTCGAAGACGTGGATCCGGTCCATGGCGGACAGGGTCCAGGCTCGGTGCGACACCACGATGGTGATCCGGTTGGCCCGGTTCCGATGCAACTCGTCGAAGATCAGCTCCTCGGTCTCCGCGTCGACCGAGGAGGTGGGTTCGTCCAGCACCCAGATTCCGGGATTCCGCAGATGCACCCTGGCCAGCGCCAGCCGCTGCCATTGACCACCGGACAGGCCCACGCCACCCCATTGCGGCCCGAGTTGTTGATCAAGACCATCCGGCATGTCGGCCACCGCGGCGGCGACCCCGGCCGCTCGCAGTGCAGCCCACATCTGGTCATCGGTGCGGGATCCGGTGGTGCCCAGCAGCAGATTCTGGCGGATCGTCAGCTCATAGCGTCCGAACTCCTGGGTGAGCAGACCAAAGGTGTCACGTCGTCGTGACCGGGAGCCACGACCATCGGCCGGTCGGCCGTCGATCAGGACACGACCCGCGGAGGGTTCAACGAGGCCGAGCAGCGCGTTGATCGTGGTGGTCTTGCCCGCACCGTTGGCGCCTACCAAGGCAATCAGTTCACCCCTCCGTGCCGAGAAACTCACGTCGGTGACGACCAGATTCTGACCGTACGCGACGCTCAGGCCGGACACGTCGAGCTGATCAACAGTCCTCGACGAGGCATCATCCCCCTGCGCGGCGGAGGTGGTTCCGTCGATCCAGCCGCGCACCTTGTCGACGGCGTCGGCCCGCGGAACAGCGATCATCAGCACTCCGAAGGCGTAGCCGGTGCTCCGGACCGCATGCAACCCGGCGATCACGCCGACGACGGCCGCAGCGGTCACGGCCGCACCCGCTCCAGACGTCAACAACACCAGCAGGGCCGACCCGAACAGGGCCGCAATCACCGCACCAGCAAGGACCTCGGCCCGCATGGCCGTCTTGATCAATCCGCCGAGGATCATCGCGGCCCGGCGCCGGCGCACGGCGGTGAGCCCAGCCATCTGTGCACTGGCGCCCATCGTGGCCAGCTCGGTGGCCGGTCGCTGCTGCAGCAGGAATTCCCGCAGGTAGCTGGCCCGGCGATTCTCCCGTGCGACCGTCGGCCAGCCGCCGCGCTCGGCGGCTGCGACAACGCTGAACGCGATCATGATCGGGAGCATGGTCAGCAGGATGAGGATTCCGGCCGCCAAATTCTGCGTCATGATCGTGCCCGCCAGCAGACACGCCGTGGACACCCCGGTCAGCAGCTTCACCGCTTCGACGGGAACCTTGTCGACGGCGTCGGCCGCCTCGTAGCCGGCCTGCAGCTCGGCGACGGTCACGGGGTCGGCCAGGTCGCCGGGCGCGCAGCCGGCCGCCGCGTCCAGCACGACCGCACGGTAATGCTCCTGCAGGCGCAGGGAGAGGAGCTGTCCGGCGGCATTGGCGATCTGACCCAGCGGGACGCCGAGTCCCACCGCAGCCGCCAGGGCGAGCGCCACCGGCAGGGCTCGTGCGGTGCCCCGGCTCCCAGCTCGGACACCAGCGAGTTCAGCAAGATCACCTGTAGCGGCGGCAGGCACGCCAGGAGGCAGTACAGGATCGCGGTGGCCAGCAGCGCCGTCCGTGCCGTACGCCATGCCTGGAGCAGGCCTCTGCACGCCACGGGACCGGCATGCGTCAGCGCAGGAAAACCTGTCAGGGAAGGCAATGGCAACATCTGGTGTCTCCGTCATCGACCGAACATGGACACCGCTCCGCAGACTCACAGGGGAATGATCTTCGTGATCGTACGGAGCGGTCCTGCTGGGCCAAGTGCGTGTGATCCTTCAGGGGATCCAGGGGCAGATGACGGGGCTATCCGCTGCCGATCACCCTAGTGCCGCCTGCAGATCGACGCAACGGACAGGAGCTGTCACCCGAACCGATCCGTTACCACACCGATCTCTTGCGCCACCGATCTCATGCCCCACAGGGCGATCGGTGATCAGTGGGTCGACGCCGGATCCGTTCGGGGCAGGAGTCGCGCAGCGGGGAGCTGCACGACGACGCGGAGTCCGCCGCCGGGACGAGGGCTCAGGGAGAGGGTTCCCTCGTGCGCCTGGGTGATGCGCTGGACGATGGCCAGGCCGAGTCCGACACCGACGTCGTCGGTGCGGATGCGGGCGGTGCCGCGCTGGAACGGTTCGGTGAGGGTCGAGATCACCTCCGGGGCGATCTGTTGGCCAGTGTTCTCGACGATGATCATCACCGCCCCATGACCAACGGAGGTGGTGATCGTCACGTGGCCTTCCTCGGCACGGTTGTGCACGATCGCATTGTGCAGCAAGTTCATGATCAACTGCAGCAGGAGCGTGTGGGATCCGACGGCGGGTGTCACCTGACCGGAGACCTCCACGGTGACGCCGACCCGTTCGGCCAAGGGGAGAAGGGTTTCGACGGCCTCCTCGACGATGAGCGACAGATCGACGTCCTCACCGGTGAACGACCGCTGACCGGCGCGACTGAGCAACAGCAGTGCCTCGGTGAGCTCGATGGCTCGGGTGTTGACGATCCGGAGCCGTTCGTCGATCTCACTGCCGGCTCGGTGCGGGTCGTTGCGGGCGAGGTCGAGGAGGGTCTTGGTGATCGCCAACGGGGTCCGCAGTTCGTGGGAGGCGTTGGCGGCAAAGCGCTGCTGTTCGGCGACCTGCGCCTCGAGCGCGGCCAGCATCATGTCGAAGCTGTCGGCGAGTTCGCCGAACTCGTCCTGGGGGCCTGGCAAGGCGATCCGGTGCGAAAGGGATCCAGTGGCCGCCTTGCGGGTGGCGGCCGTGATCCGCGTCAACGGGCGCAGCATTCGTCCGGCAAGAATCCATCCGCCCACCAGGCCGAACACCAGCAGAAACACCATGGCCCCGGCGGCTGCGGGAGCGAACTCACGCAACAGATCGGTGCCCGACGGCGCAATCACGACCGCACCACCGTCCTGCGCCCGTTCCCGATAGCCGGCGAGAAACATCGCCATCGCTCCGAGCAGCACGACACCGGCCACCAGCAGGAAGCCGGCATAACTGACGGTGAGTTTGACCCGGACACTCCACCCTGGCGTCCTATCCACCCGTGCCCCCCGGGCTGTCGGTACCGGTGTCGATGCGGTAGCCGACACCGGGCACCGTG
>JAKDKP010000275.1 GCA_030453285.1 Propionibacteriales bacterium | reverse complement strand
AACCACTTCATCGAGGTGACGCTGGACGAGCAGGGTGGTGTGTGGTTGTTCCTGCACTCGGGTTCACGAGGTGTCGGCAACAAGATCGCGATGCATCACATTGCGGTGGCCGGCCGGTTGGCCGCCGAGGCTGGGCTGGACCTGCCCGACCCCGATCTGGCGTACCTGTCGGAGGGCACGGACGAGTTCGACGCCTACCTCGCCGAGCTCACCTGGGCGCAGCGGTTCGCCGCCCTCAACCGCGACGAGATGATGGAGCGGGTGGTGAACCAGTTGGCGCGCTGGATCGATGCACCGGTCGAAATTACCGAGGACATCAACTGCCACCACAACTACACCGCGCGCGAGGCCCATCTCGTCGACGGGGTGGAGCGATCGTTGTGGGTGTCGCGCAAGGGTGCCATCAACGCAGCCGAGGGGGTCCCCGGTCTGATCCCCGGCTCGATGGGAACGGCCTCGTACGTCGTGGTCGGCAAGGGGGATGCGGCGTCGCTGCACTCGGCGCCGCATGGCGCCGGTCGCCAGTATTCACGGACGAAGGCGCGCAAGACCTTCACCGTCGAGGATCTGCGGACCGCCATGGTGGGCATCGAGTACCGGGACACCTCGAAGTTCATCGACGAGATTCCGGCGGCGTACAAGGACATCGACCAGGTGATGGCCGATGCCGCCAATCTGGTGCAGATCCGACACACCCTGCACCAGGTGGTGAACGTCAAGGGCGACTGAGCTCGTACGGGGTGGTCGTGGTGATCTTGGTGAAGCCGTACCGCTCAAGGATCGGGCGGGAGTACTCGGTCGAGTCGCTGTGCACGAGGGTCTTCCCTCGTGCCAGCGCCGACCGGGCCCGTTCGGCGGTCAGCGCACGATAGATGCCACGGCCACGCCACTGTGGCAGCGTGCAACCGCCCCAGATGCCGGCGAAGTCGGCGCCCGCCACCGGCTCCAGCCGGCCGGCGCTGATCATGGTGCCTTCGTGCTCGGCGACCCACAGCTCCAGATCATCACGTCTGTTGGCGAGCCTAGTCAACAGCTCCTCGGCGGAACCCGGTGATGCTTCGCCGAAGGCACGTTCACTCATCGCTGCCATGGCCCGTACGTCGTCGGGTTCGCTGATCCGGCGGATCGATACTCCGTCCGGCAGCGGCAGGTCGACAGCCAACGTCTCGGCACTCCCGATCATCACCGACTCGGTCTCCCCCGGCACGAACCCTGCCGCGACGAGCAACTCGTGCAGGCCGGGTGCGTGGTCATGGCCGCGGGTCTTCCACTCCAGGCGTGTCAGGTCGGGGTCGGCGGCGAACCTCTCACCGGCGGTGGCGACCAACGCCGCAAGATCAACACCGTCAAGGGAGGCGTAGGTGATCAACACCCGACCGGCTGCGAAGGTTCCCCACAACAGTGGTCCGAGCCGTTCGATGTGGGTCGCCCCGGGCAGTTCGCCCTCGGCGCGAAGCTGGGCGTCGTACGTCTGCAGCAGAGAGCTCATGACCCAAGCGAACCAAGGAAGGGCCGCGGCAGCCAGCCCATTCCTCCCTCCACCTGGTCAGCCGATACCGAGCGCGTACGAGACGTAGCCGATCACCTCACGCGGCACCGAATACAGGTCGCGCCACAGGAATCGGGTGGCATGCACTCCCCCGACCTCATCGACACCGGCCTGTCGTAGAGCCAGTTTGGACCGCGGCACGTGGAAGTACTGGCTGACCACGACGGCCCGGCGCCAACCATGGTCCCGCATGATGGCTGCCGCATTCTGGGCCGTGGCCCGCGTGGTCCAGCCCTGGTTGTCGACGACCACCGCCCGGGTCGGGATGCCTCGTACGATCAACCAGTCGGCCATCATCTGGGCCTCGTCGAAGCCCTCGACGCCGGTGGCGCCGCTGACCAGAACCGCAGCGACATCACCTCTGCGCCACAGCTCCAGGGTGCGCTCCAAGCGAATCAGCAACTGGGGTGAGGGGGTCCCGTCGGGTTCGATCCGGTTGCCGAGCACCACTGCGACATCGGCGCGCGGATCGTCGTCGGTGAGACCGTCAACCAGCAGCGCACCGGTGGCCAGCAGGGCAAGAGCGACCAGGCCCAGCGCTCCGCGGACCAGCCAGCGGAGCCATCCCGGACGAGCAGGCCTCACCGGTGCCCTCCTGTTCTGCGGATTGATCCTGGTGTGTTCGGTTCGTGACCCAGCGGTCCTGGCCCCGTAGGGTCGACAGCATGTCTGATGACGATCTGACCATGAAACTGGACGAACTCGCCACACGACACGATGTTCCTGGTGCTGCCGTCGGCTTGATGCGGATGGGCGGGCGGCCCGACGACGACGAGTTGCTCACCGCGGCGTACGGGGTGACGAACGTCGAGACCGTCGTGGAGGTGACCGATGACACCGTCTTCCAGATCGGCTCGATCAGCAAGGTGTTCACCACGACGTTGATCATGCAACTGGTCGACCGGGGCGCTGTTGATCTTGACGCTCTGGTGGCCGAGGTCGTGCCCGGGTTGAAACTCTCCACCGAGGTGGGGATGCGATCGATCACCGTCCGACAGTTGCTGTGTCACATCTCGGGCATCGACGGCGACGTGTTCACCGATTTTGGTCGCGGGGATGACTGCGTCGAGCGGTACGTGGCGGCGCTGGACACGGTGCCCCAGATCTTCACCCCGGGGCGGATGTTCTCCTACTCCAACAGTGCCTTCGCTCTGGCCGGGCGAGTTGTGGAGGTCCTCACCGAACAGGGATGGGAGCAGGTGCTTCGAGAGCGCGTGCTGGAGCCGTTGGCGCTGGGACACACCAGCACGCTGCCAGAGGAGGCACTCCTGCACCGAGTGGCCGTCGGACACCAGGGCAAGTTCGGGGAACCACGTACGCGCACCGATCGGTGGCAGATTCCGCGTTCGCTCGGCCCAGCCGGATTGATCAACTCGACGGTCGCCGATGTGTTGACCTTTGCTGGCTGCCATCTGCGCGACGGGCTGCACGGGGACGTTCGCCTGTTGAGTGCTGCGTCGGCTCGTCAGATGCGACACCGTCAGACGGATCAACCCGTCGGCATGCAGATTGCCGGCCATCAGGGTCTCGGATGGATGTGCGACGAGTGGGATGGGGTGGAGGTGTACGGCCACAGTGGCGCAACCATTGGGCAGTACGCGTACCTGCAGGTCTTCCCTGAGCAACGCATCGCGTTGTGCCTGCTGACCAACGGTCCCGGAGCAGCCAATCTGTGGGCCGAACTGAGACGTGAGGTCCTGGCTGGGGAGGGCATCAACGCACCCTTGTCGGTCTGCCCAGGACCCGACGGGCGGTCCGGGCATGATCAAGATCTTGATCGCTGGGTGGGCACCTACGGCAGCACGGCCGAAAACATCGTCGTCGAGCACGAGGACGGAGGGCTACAGGTGACGATCTCCGAGACCGATCTCGGATTCGATCCCGAGGGCGATCCGGAGGTGCTGCATCTGCGACCACTCGGTGACGATCGATTCGCCTACCAGCCGGAAGGGTCGGTGCCGTGGGGTGCCGCGAGCTTCGGCACCCTGAGCACTGACCAGGGCGAGGGGAATCGCGACTACCTGCAGCTTGGTCTGCGGTTGATTCGGCGTACGGCCTGAGGTCTGGAGCTAGTTTCCGAGCGACGTCGGTTCTTCGAGCGGTCGGGGGCGATGGTGTGCGCAGTGTCGGGCACCACCGCCGACCCAGCCTGCCGTCCGCCGCCGGTACGGAATGCGCTGATCATTGTGCCGTTGAGCGCTGGCGCGGTCGAAGCCATTGGCCGCTGACCCGCCTTGGGAGTCGCGGTCGCGAGCTGGGGACCAAGATCAAGAGATCATGAGGCCTGCATGTTGACCGAGGTGCAGGTGCGTTGGGAGGAGCAGGCGCCTATCGGCCGGGGTCGCACCGAAGCGTGCGGGCGATGTCTGGCCGACACGTTGTCAGCCAACGGGCAGGTCGGCGGGTCGGGCAGGTCGGGCAGGTCGGGCAATCCGACCACTGCCCAATGGCAATCACGGACCAACGGACTGGCCGGGCAGCGGACTCGGCGGCGGTCGACTGATCCGGGAGTGGCGATGGTTGCGCGGCCGACTCCACCGGCTGCGACGGTGGCGCGACCAGACTCTCTGGTGCTACCGCTGCGGCGAGCTCATCAAGGGTGCCCCGCGGGTCCAGCGCGGTCCACAGCCGGGGGGCCCGGACGCCAGGCCGACCACACACAAGGTGGCGGCTGGGCCGGCGGCCTCGGTGGCGAGTGGGGGCCCATACCTGACGGGATCCCGCCACGTTGTCGCCGGCTCCGTGTCGTGTTGACCACTTTCGGACCGGCGTCGATCACCGACCGTTCGACGAGGAACGGGTGCCCATTCTGCGCCAGTCGAGAGGCGACAGATCTGGCGGCAAGCAGCACTGATGCCGCCCGGCCTTGGTGTGGAGGGGCGGTGGTCAGTGGGGTACGCGGTCAGTCGCTGGTGTCGGGTGGGTCGGTGGTGGTGCCGAATCGGGTGCGGCGGTAGCGGTGGCCGTACGGGCTGGTCCACAGGTAGACGGGTCCATGATC
>JAKDKP010000274.1 GCA_030453285.1 Propionibacteriales bacterium | reverse complement strand
CGTGCTCAGTGTGGTGACGATGTTCGTGTTCTTCGCGATCATGTTCTACCTGACCTTCTTCTTTCAGGGCGTGCAGGGCAAGACCGCGATTGCCACCGGGTTGGCATTGCTGCCGCTGACTGCCATCTTCACGATCGCCTCGCCCTTGGCCGGGTGGACCACTGAGCGCCTGGGGAGCCGCGGCACCGTCCTCATCGGAGCCGGCGCCGTCACGGCGTCGCTTGTCATGCTGCTGGGACTGGAGATCGAATCATCGGTGCTGGCACTGGCACCCGCGCTGCTGCTGGCCGGCGCCGGTGCCGGATTCCTGTTGGTTCCGGCGATCAACCTCGTCGTCGGCAGTGCGCCGGAGCAACAGTCCGGAGTCGCCTCGGGCATCCAGCAGGCCATCCAGCAACTCGGCGGCACCCTGGGCATTGCCGTGTTCGGCAGCATCATCTCCTCAACTGTCGCCCGGACCTTCGGCCAAGCCGTTCGAGACACCAGTGCACCCGCCGACCTCGCCACTGCCCTCGGCGGCGATGGCGACGTGAAGGAGAGCATCGCCCTGGGATTCCCTGTCGACGCGCAGGAACGACTGCGTGAGCAGATCGGCGATCCCCTCGCTGCCGAAGTCACTGCTGCCGCGCATCAGACGTTCCTGAACGGCCTGGACACGGTGTTCACTGTCGCCATCGTCACCGTGCTGGCCGCCGCGGTGTTGTCGGTGTTCGTCAAGGCTCCGCGCAAGGATCAGCAGGGCCGGACCTGACTCGCCGTACGGTCATGGCACCGGTGGCACTCGGCGCCGCTGAACAGGATCACAGGACGCGCTTGAATCCCGCATGGCTGAAGACGAAGCCGAGTCGCTCGTAGAAGCGATGCGCTTCGGTGCGTTCACGATCGGAGGTGAGCTGCGCCAGGGTGGCACCTCGGCGCCGCCCCTCGTTCAGTGCCCAGTTGAGGAGCGCGCTGCCCAAACCTGAACCGCGCAGGGATGGCGAGACTCGGACCGCCTCGATCTGCAGTCGGGTGCTGCCCGCGCGGGACAGCCCGGGGATGAAGGTCAGCTGGCAGGTCGCCACCGGATCGCCGTCGGCGGTGCGGCCGATCACCAGTAGTTGGGCCGGATCGGCATCGATGGCAGCGAACGCTCGAAAATATGCCGCAGCGTCCTCGACGGAGGTGCTGTCGCCGCGGGAGCTGGCGATGGAGTCGTCGGCCAGCATCCGTACGATCTCGGGCACGTCCGCCTCGATCGAGCGGAGCAGCCGGACTCGCGAGCCGTCGGCAAGCGAAAGGGTGGCCACCACCATGCAGCGATTCTCGCACGGGGCAATCAGGCGACGTGCCTCACGGAGTGTGAGCTCGACCGTTTCGATCCAGCTTTCGACGTCTGGATGGCGCTCTCGGTGCGACACGCCGGGCCCCGTCTGGTCGAGACGTCGATTGTTGGAGTGGGCGACGAGGCTCGGGTACAAGGTCCGGAAGATCGACGCGTGCTGCACCCGCGCTCGCCCAGGGTGCGGTTTCAACACGATCCCGCATCATCTGTCTGAACCGAGCCGATGGAGCGGGACGTCCTGTGACAATGATGCCGATCGTGACTGCTTGGCACCACCGATCAGGTCCGGTGTGCGACCAGAGCCAACTAGTCGGCCGGTCACCGCGTCAAGAAGGGTGCAAGCAGTCAAGAGCAGATGTGCCGCCGGGAGACGGCGGCACGGCGGGGAACGGATGAGGGGCGAGGGGCCATGGCGGTCAGCAGAAAAGTCGTGACGGGCGTGCTGACGGGCGCCCTGATGGCGGGTGTCGGGACGGCCTTCGGCGTGCGAGCCCTGGTCGGCCAGAGCGAAGTGGCGGCGCCGCCGCCCGAGACCACATCCTCAGCGCCACAGACCCCGTCGACGCCGGCCAAGTCTGCTGCGCCCACCGAGTCGAGCGCCAGCCCGACCCCGTCGGCGAAGCCATCATCGCCGAAACCCACCACATCGAAGGCGTCCCGCCCCGTGTCCACGGCTCAGACGTCGTCGCCCGGTGGCGAGGACACGACCAAGCCGAAGCCCAAAGCAGAACTGCAATCCCTCAGCCAGCTCACCGTCATCCCGGGAGCGGTGGGGCCGGTCCGAGCCGGCATGAGTCGTGACGAGGCCATGGCGACCGGCTATCTGTCCCCCAAGACGACCGATCAGTCGTGTGGGGTCCCCAGCTCGCGATGGCAGTGGAAGCCCGACTATCAGGACAGTCTGGATCTGACGTTCCCGCAGGACGCATCAAAGGTCCTCTCTATCGGGATTCGCGGCCAGTACCCGCGGACGAGGTCCGGTTACGGAGTTGGTACGACCTGGAAGGAACTCAAGTCAGTGGTCGACGGGAAGACGCGGGAGACCGGATACACCCAGACCGGCGCCTTCGTGAAGGAGGGGGACGCCTGGATCGGGTTCCTGTTCGACATCAGCCCGGACCAGCTGACCGATGACTCACAAGTGATGATGATGGAGGTCTCGGTCGGGCAGCGCCCCGATCTGATGCGCGACGGCTGTTGAGCCGGAGCAGGTGAGGCGGTATCAGAACAGGCGCTGGTACCACGCGACATCGATCCACTCGTTGAACTTGTAGCCGACCTCCTTCATCTGGCCGACCTTCTCGAACCCACAGTGCAGGTGCAGCTTCTCGCTGGCTGGATTCGGCATCGCGATCAGCGCCACCGCGGTGTGCACCCCCGACTCGGTCATCGCGTCCATCAACGCCGGGTAGAGCACCCGCCCGATGCCGTGCCCGCGGTACCGGCGGTCGACGTAGATCGAGGTCTCCCGAGTCAGGTCGTACGCAGGCCGCGGCCGGTACGACCAGGAGTAGGCGTACCCGACCACGTCGTCGTGGGCGTCGACGGCGACCAGCAGGTGATCGCCGGGATGATTCCCGTCCAGCCGTGCCCGCCAGTAGTCGAGGTCGGGCGGTTCAAGATCAAACGTGGCGTGCGAGTTCTCCACCGCATAGTTGTAGATGGAGACGATCGCGGCAAGATCGCGCTCCTCGGCGGGGCGGGTGGAGAAGTCGGTCATGCCGCCCATCCTTCCACCGCCGGACGAGGGGCACATGCTGCTTGACGGCCCTGCCGCTACCACCTCCGTACGGCGCCCTCGTCGGCGTGACGCGCCGCTCGGTCTCAGTCCCGGTCCCAGGAGTTGTACCAGAATGTGAAAGCGACGGTGTCCTTCGTCATTGGCACGGTCGCCAGGAGATCCGCATCGATCCGGTCGGCCGCTCGGAACGCGGCGCGGATCGATTGGTGGTCGGGATCGCTCCAGGACACGGGGTACAGCTGGCTCACCGGGAGGACTTCCACGTCGGGGAACCGGCGCTCGTCGACCCCGTACCGCTGGAGGAGGCGCTCGATGGGCATCATGTCGCCGCTTGCAAGCATCCGCCGGTAGATGTTGACGGCGTCCCGGATGAGCTCCGGTCCGGTCGCGAACTCGATGCTGTGATGGCCGATCCGTTCAGAAGCAAGGCCGAGTGCGACGGCCCACACGGGGTGTCCGGGCTCCGGCGACCACATCCACGCATTCGGAACCGAGTGCGAACTGAGCTCCGGCGGCATGGCGACGGAGCCGAGGAGTGCGCTGGCACCACGATCGAGCACACGGTCGATTGGCCGGACGGCAACGAAATCCATATCAACGTACATCCCGCCCTCGACGAGGAGGTACGCGTATCGGAAGAGGTCGACGACGCGGATGAACGACTTCCCGCGGAGCGCGTCGACGTCCACCATGCCCGGGTGGTCTGCCAGCCAGGCGAGCATGCGGTCGTCATCGTAAAGATCGAGCTGCATGCTGGGGTTCTGCTCGACCCATGTCGACTGCGCGGAGGCGAGGATCGGCGGCACGTCGGCCCAGTCCTTCCAGGTCTGCATCAGCACGGCCGTTGAGTCCTCCAGTCCACATCCTCCGCGACGGTCGAAGATCACTCACGCTCCCGGTGGCTCGCGTCTGCCACTGGGCGGAAGTCCGCTCCAAACGAATCACATGTCTTCTCTGGCGCTTCGGGTGGCGGTTGATCCATGGGCGGCTCCTTGAGCATGCTCCGTCCCAGCAAGAAGGCGTATGCACCGATCGCCACACCGGGCGTTGCATTCCACCAGCTTGTTCCGGTCGCCAGGAACCAGATGGCGAGGACGGAACAGAGAGGTCCTATGACCAGCAATACTGCGGCCACCTGTCGAGTCCGTCGATCGGTCACAGTCTCACCTCGTCAATCACTCTTCGCCTTCCTGGCTCGAACATTGTCTCGAACAGCGACAATTCCATAGACGCAGGCGACAGCACCACCCAAGATACCCGGAACAGCTTTCCATGGATCCCCCTGTGTGACGAGAACTACCGTGCCGATGACAACGCAGATGGGCCCGAGGATCGCGCACACCAACCCTAGTCGTCGCAGCCGGACGTCACTCATGGGAACGCTGCCTCACGTCGCTGTCACGAGGTGGATCCTGCACCAAACGGTCACGAGTCCTCCTGTGGACGGTCCGGCGGCGGTTGATCCTTGGGGCGATCCTTGAGGGTGATG
>JAKDKP010000273.1 GCA_030453285.1 Propionibacteriales bacterium | reverse complement strand
CACACAGCATCAACGGTGGGGTGCCACCTGGTTCGGCAACTCCCGCTTCCCCGACGAGCTGCCCTCACTGGCCGAGCGGTTCTCCGATCTCGGGTACGCCACCGGCTATCTCGGCAAGGTGCACTACGGATCCGAGGACGTCGGCGATCGGGCCTGCCCGCCGCACCATGGATTCGACCAGACGTACTACGGACTGGCCGGCCAGCAGCAAGGACGCCTCAACTACCTGCGGCACTCGGACGCAGCAGTCACCGAGTACGGGCCGGAGGCGCAGTGGCGGATGGCGGTGCAGCCGATGCTCCAGGGCGATCAGCCGGTCGAACTCGAAGGGTTTCTGACCCAGGAACTCGGCGCCCGCGCACGATCCTTCGTCGATGACCACACAGACGAGCCCTTCTTCCTGATGCTGGCGTTCAACGCCGTGCACAACTTCTGCTGGCAGTTGCCGGCCGAGGAGCTGGAGCGTCGCGGGCTGCCCGTCCGCGAGGACTGGCACGATGCGGATGCGGAGCCCTATCTCGAGTGGTACGACGGCGCGATCAGCCCGAACCTTGAGGACGGTCGCGCCTACTACCTGGCGCAATTGGAGCTGATGGACGCCGAGATTGGGAAGCTGCTGGATCGGCTCGAAGATCAGGGTCTGGCCGAGGACACCATCGTGGTGTACCTCACCGACAACGGCGGATCGACCTGCAATTACGGCAACAACGCTCCCCTGGCCGGGACGAAGTACACGCTGGCCGAGGGCGGGATCCGGGTGCCCTTCCTCGTCCGTTGGCCCGCCGGCGGATGGTCCGGTGGCGGCGACCGCAACGGTCTGACGAGTTCGACCGACCTGTTTCCCACCCTGCTGGCGGCCGCCGGCGCCTCGGCGGAAGCGTGGACCCATTGCGACGGTCGGAACCAGGCGGCGATGCTGGCAGGACGTGATCAGGACGGCCACGAGGCCCTGCACTGGGACTGCGAGTTCCAGTGGGCCGTACGGGAGGGTGACCTGAAGCTGCGCTGGGCCGACGGCACCAGCGACGCCGCCACCGGCATCCGCCGCACCGAGCACGCCGAGGTCGGCGACGGGCTGGCCCTGTTCGACCTGGCCAGCGACATCGGCGAGACCACGAACCTGGCCGCCGACCGCCCACAGGACGTGGCTCGACTCACCGAACGGCATCGCGCCTGGCGAGCCGAGGTCGGGCTGACTCCCTGGTCGGAGGCGATCGTCGGATGAACAGCCGCGGTGACGGCATTGGTTGAGTGGTGGAGGTGAGGAACGGACCACCGGGTGTGGCAACCAACCGATCAGGATCAGGAAGCGGTCGCCCCCTCCGTGACGGCCGGCGTACGATCCCGAAAGAGCGTCAGGAACAAGATCAACACCACCGCGGCGATGCCGGCGGGGATCAGCCAGATCACCTGCCAGGCGTGGCCCCCGTCGGTCACCAGCGAGTCGACGATCGGCCCGGAGATCAACGAACCGATCAGCAGACCGACTCCGTACGTGGCCAGCGAGATCAGTCCCTGAGCGGCACTGCGCAAATGCTTGCCAGCGAACCGGTCGGTGTAGATCTGCCCGGCGACGAAGAAGAAGTCGTAGCAGATGCCGTGCAGGGCGATGCCGATGATCACCAACCAGAACAGGCCACCGGCGTCACCGAAGGCGAAGAGCACGTACCGGATCGCCCACGCGGCCATGCCGACAGCAAGGGTCCCCTTGAAGCCCAGACGCTTGACCAGGAAGGGCATGGCGAGCAGGAACAGGGCTTCGGACATCTGCCCGATCGACTGCACGCCGGCCGCGCCGGGGACCTTGATCTCGTTGAGGTAGAGGTTGGTGAAGTTGTAGTAGAACGCCAGCGGGATGCAGATCAGGATCGAGGAGACGAAGAAGGTCAGGTACGTCCGATCCTTCAACAGCGCCAACGCATCCAGGCCGAGGATGTCGCGGATGGTCGTCCTCTCGCCGCTGCTCTCGGGAGGGGTCCTGGGCAACAGGAAGCTGAACAGGCCCAGGACCAGCGCGGCGATCCCGGCCATCACGAAGGTGAAGTGCAGCAGGGATTGCTGCTCCCAGCCGAGCCAACCGATCAGCAGCCCGGCGACGATCCAGCCGAGGGTGCCGAAGACCCGGATGGCCGGGAACTGCCGACCGGGGTCACGGAGTTGGCGGAACGACACCGAGTTGACCAGGGCCAGGGTCGGCATGAACAACACCATGTACGCCAGCACCACCCAGAACAGCGGGCCGAAGTCCTTGACCTGCGAGGCGATGATCAACAGCACCCCGCCGGCCAGGTGCAGCACACCGAGGATCTTCTGGGCGCTGAACAGCCGATCGGCGATCAGCCCGATGATGAATGGGGCGATGATCGCCCCGAGGGACTGGGTCAGGAAGGCCAGCGAGATCTGACTGCCACTGGCCGCCAGGGAGGTGCCGAGATAGGTGCCGAGGGTGACGAACCACGCGCCCCAGACGAAGAACTCCAAGAACATCATGATCGACAACTTGATGCGGATGACTGGCACGAGCCGTTCGGCGGGCTCGGCGGACGTCAGGGGGACTGTGCTACTCATCGGATCCTCCTTGATCGATGGTGCTGCACACCTTAGAGCTTGTCGGCGGCGCGTCCTAGGTTCGACTCATGGACATCACCGATCGATTGGCCATCGTGACCGGAGCGGCCTCGGGTCTGGGGGAGGTGATCGCGACCCATCTGGCCGGCGCCGGTGCGCGCGTTCTCCTGGTGGACACCGACCGTGATCTCGCCGAGCAGGCGCGCGAGCGGGTCGCCGCCCACGGCCCCGACTGCGCAGTCGTCGTCGCGGACCTCGTCCGTGCGGAAGATCGCGCTGCCGCCGTCGCCCGGGCGGTCGAACTCGGCGGGCCGCACGTGTTGATCAACAACGCCGGCGGCTGGGGCTTGACACAGTTTCCTGATGCAGCTCCCGAGCAATGGCAGCAGGCACTGGAGCTGAACCTGGTGGCCCCGATGGACCTCACTCAGCGTTGCCTGACACCCATGCGTGAGCTCGGCGGCGGTGCCGTCGTCAGCATCGCCTCCAGCGCGGGTCGCGAGACCGGCCCGTACGGCAGCCCGGAGTACGGCGCGGCCAAGGCCGGACTGATCCGCTTCACCACCGCCGTCGCCGGGACCGCCGGCGACCGGAGCGTCCGGGTGAGCTGTGTGGTGCCGAACTGGATCGGACTGCCACGCGCCTTGGAAGAGTTCGCCGCACTGCCCCAAGAGGTGCGTGCGGTCACGCCCGCCCCGATCCGGCCCGCGGTGGTGGCCGACGCGGTGATCGCATGTGTCACCGACGACACGGCCTCGGGGCGGGTCGTCGTACTCGAGGGCGCGCCACCGGGCAGCATGGCGGCGGAGTGACCTCACATTCACGACGCCTCGCGCGACTACTGTGTGACTGCATCATCGACAGCGTGGAGGACCCGCCATGAACCGCACTCACAGCATCGTCGACTCACCGATCGGCCCGCTCACCGTGGTCTGTGAGGACGGCGCCCTGGTCTTCCTGCACATGGATCAGGCGAAGTATCCGCCCAAGGACTTCGGCGCTCGCGTCGATCTCGGTCGCAGCCCACTCCACGCAGCCACGCAGGAGCAGCTCGGGGAGTACTTCGCCGGTGAACGCACCACCTTCGATCTGCCGGTGGCACCTCGGGGAGAGGGGTTCCACCAGACCGTGTGGACCCTGCTGCAACGGATCGCGTACGGGGAGCGCCGCAGCTATGGCCAACTCGCCGAAGAATTGGGCGACAAACGGCTGGCCCAGGCCGTCGGGTGGGCGAACGGGCGCAACCCGATTGCGATCGTCATTCCCTGTCATCGTGTGCTGGGGGCCGACGGCAGCCTGACCGGCTACGCCGGCGGGCTGGATCGCAAACGGTTTCTGCTCGAGTTGGAGGAGCCGGCCGCCGTCAGCGCCGGCCGCCTCTTCTGACCTGGCGATCAGGCAGACAGCGGTGGAGCCGTTCGAGAATGTCGTGCAGCGGTACGGGGCCATCGTGCTGCGGGTGTGCCGTGCCGTGGTCGGTCCGGTCGACGCCGACGACGCCTGGTCGGAGACCTTCCTGGCCGCGCTGCGCGTCTATCCCGAGCTCGACCCTGGGGCCAACGTCGAGGCGTGGCTGGTGACGATCGCGCACCGCAAGGCGATCGACGTGCATCGGCGGGCTGCCCGCCGCCCCGTACCCACCGAAACTCTGCCCGATCGGGGCACCACCGACCCCGATCCGACCGACCGGGACGCCGAACTGTGGCAGCAGCTGGCTGCCCTGCCGGACAAGCAGCGACTGACCGTGGCCTATCACCACGTCGCGGGGCTGCCGCATCGTGAGGTTGCCGCCATCGTCGGCGGCACCGAGGCTGCCGCACGACGCTCCGCCGCCGACGGGATCGCTGCCCTGCGGCGAGTCCGCGCCCCTCGTACGAAGGGAAGTTGATCATGAAGCACACGCAGAACCCTGAGCTCGATCGGGCCCTCGCCCGCGACGAGGGCGAGACGCTGGCCCGCCTCCGGACGCGACTGGCCGAGGAAGCCG
>JAKDKP010000272.1 GCA_030453285.1 Propionibacteriales bacterium | reverse complement strand
TCGGGAACGAGGTGCTTGGGCAGGGCCGAGGCCAATGCTTGACGCACTTCGGTCGGCGATGTAGTGATACCGGGACCAATGAACAGGGCCAGGCGGTCGTAGCCACTCCAGCGTCCGGGGACGGGTTCTGCCCGGCAGCTGACTCCGAGTATGGAGGTGGCCTGTGCCTCCAGTTCTTCGGGTTGGACCCGTGCGCCGCGGATCTTCACTTGACGGTCCAGGCGGCCCCGGAACCGGTACGAGCCATCGGGGGCGAGCCATGCTTGGTCACCGGTGCGGTACCAGCGTTGCCCTTCGGGTCCGGCGGTAACAAACCGGTCGTCCGAGTCCGGAGCGTTGACGTATCCCGTGGCCAGGCCGGTGCCACCGAGCCAGATTTCACCCGTATCGCCTGGTTGACCCCCTAGCAGGTCAGCAGGAACGTCGCCCTGCGTCACCAGCGCAATCGTGGTGCCGCTGACCGGACGTCCGATCGGAATGTCATCGAGGTCGGCTGAGGTGACCGTATGAGTAGTGGCAAACACGCAGCTCTCGACCGGGCCGTATCCATTGATCAAGGTCGTGTGAGGGTGGCGCTCAAGGAACTTGGCGACGTGCGGCGCGGAGAGCTTCTCGCCGCCGGTAAAGATGGTGCGCAACCCAGCGAGGCAGTCGATGTCCTCGTCAATCAGTAGGTTGAGCAGTGAGGACGTGATCCACGCGTGGTCCACGCCCGCATCTACGGCACTGATCACCGAATCAGGAAACACCCCGCCCGCCAACACGTGGACAGTTCCTCCACCGCTGAGAGTGCCCCAGGTTTCTAGGGAATGCACGTCCCATCCGGGTCGCGACGCATGCAGCATCACGTGACCCGGTTCGGTCAACAGGGTTCGTCCCGGGCCGATGAGGCGAGTCAATGCTTGGTGTGGTGAGGCAACCATCTTGGGCGCGGCCGACGTGCCCGATGTAAAAAAAATCGTGGCAATCGATCCTGCGTCCACGACCGGAAGAGCCTGCTCATGCGGACGCGGCGGCGGCGACAGCAGATCTTGTGGACGGATGTCCCCCCCACCGGTACCGACGCTGACGGTGACGCCGAGCTCGACGCGGATCAGATCGCGACGTGGCTGAGGCCAACGAGGGTCCACCGCCGCGATCACGGCACCGGCACGCAACACGCCGAGCATGACGGTGATCGCGTCGATGCTCGGCTCCAAGGCGACACAAATGGTCTCGCCTGGGTGGACGTCGTGGTGGGTGAGCAGGTTTTCAGCGACCCGCCCTGCGTGATCCCACAACTGAGCGTAGGCGAGGGTGCGTGTTGACTCCTGGACGGCGACGGCGTCGGGTGTCATCGCCACCCAGGCGTGGATGCGACCGGGTATTGATTCGCTGGGGATCGGTTGGCGCATAACGGTTCAGGCCTTGCGGGCGTTGAACTCCAGGCGAACATAATCCACCACGGGCTCGCCGATGCGGGCCGCGACCTCCTTGACGAATCCTTCGTGCTCGGATTCGTCAAGCTTGAGCAGGTGCCCGCCCAGGATGACCGTGGCCAGGAAGGCCTCAAATTGCTCGCCCTCCTCCAGCTTGGCCGGGTCGGGTCGCAAACGCACCTGGATGTCGGTGAATCCGGCGGCCTCGAGGCGCGAGCGGGTGTCCCCTTCGTCAGCGAAGTGCCAGACGGCGCCATCTTGACGGTCTCCCAAGGTCGCCGCTACCGCAGCGTCGACCCTCGCCACATTGCCGGAACCTCCGCACTCGGCGACGAACTGTCCGCCAGGGCGCATGGCATCGGCAATGTTGGCGAAGAGGACCTCGTGATCGGCGATCCAGTGGAAGGTCGCGATGCTGATGCAGGCGTCCACGAGGGATGGCAGGTGGAGGGGCTGGGTCAGGTCGTGCTTGTAGGAGTCCAGACGAGGGTCGTTGATCTTTTCCTGGAGGACCTCGAGCATCCGGTCGGAAGCGTCGACGGCGGTGACTCGACCGCGGGGCAGCCGCTCCAACAGCGCGGCCGTGTCGCGGCCGGTTCCTGCGCCTGCGTCCAGGACATGCTCGGCACCCGTCAGGGTCACCTGCTCGAGGACTCTAGTCCCCCAGTGCTGGTGAGGCAGAGGAAGCAAGTCGTAGCTTCGGGCATTCCATTCACGTGGCATACAAGGCTCCGATATGTGATGACGAGCTGGGGATCAAGACGTGGCGAGTAGCTGATAAGTGGGGGCAGTGAAGCATGCGCGAGCCACCCTGTCGGGATCGACCACGTCGTGGTCGTCAAGACTGAGGTAGGCCACCGCATTGCTCAATGCGCACGACTGGGCGTCCGTGCGCAGGTCGCGCCGAGCCTCGATCAGAATGCTCCACGGATCGTCGGTTACGGAGGCAAGCGCTCGGCCGAGATCCAATCCGAGGGAGAGCAGGAGCAATTCTCCGGGGTCGGGCCCCCGGTCCAGTCCGCCTTCTTGCCATGGCTGATCAATCACCAGTCCACCGTCGAGAGGCTGATGCGACAAGACCGTTGCGCTCAGCTGGGCCGCGACCAGTGCGGCGCGGTCCTGCGCGGGCAGGATCGGCAGTTGCAACTCTGTGGCTCCAGTCGCCCCGACCATGCTGACCCGCAGTGGCAGCCCCGCGGTCACCGTTGCGGAGACAACGCCGGGCCTGTCACGGTCCGAGAGGATGACTTCGGCCTGCAGGGCACGCGTCACCAGGTCCGTGTGGCCTGTGACAGCATCACGGCTCGATGCGGGGATCGCGAAGGGCCGCACAATCCGGGTCGACGCCCAGATCGAGGGCAGGGTCCTGGCGGTGACCTCGTCGCCCTGCCCCGTGACCTCGAGCCGGGAGGTCCACATGCAGGCCCATGGCTGGGCGTCGACCAACTCACGGGCATGGCGGCGAGAGTTCTCGACGGGGAGATCACGGTCGGTATCGAAGTCCTGAATGCGGGCGCTGATCCGCTGCTGCCCGGGCGTTCGCTCGGTTGAGGCCAGGGTCGCGATCGCGGCTGCGGGCCACTCAGCACCAATCCACGAGCGATGGAGCAGCACCGTCGTTGGCGTCAGTTGCGTCAGTCCCCGCACGTCACTCGTGGCCGCTGGCAGGACGCGCTCTGAGCGAAGGGTGACCACGGCCAGGTCGTCGAGGTTCGAGTGGATTTCACTCGCCCAGTAGGACTCAGACCAGTCCAGTGGGCTGACCTTTGCCACGTCGGGCAGGGAGGCGATCGCGTCAAGGTCCACTGGGGTGCCCTGTGACCAGTCGGCGCGGGCCGCATTGATGGCTACATCCAGCTGGGCTTGATGTGCCAGCCGGAGCAACAGCGAGGTCGCGAACGTGGTGCCCTCGATCTCTGTCAAGGGTTGGGTGCCATCGCCTCGTGCAGAGACGCTCAAGGTGGCGCCCAGGTCGGTTGCCTCAAGGACCCGAGAGGACAGTCGGCTGTTGTCGATGACCAGGACCAGGTCGTGAGAGTGGCACAGTTCAGCGAAGGCCGCGATGTCCACGAGCGCGCCCTGATCGGTGATCGAGTCGAGCACGACGACCTGCGTCAACTCATCGACCTGGCCACCGACATCTTCCAAGTTCGTCGCGTCCACCATCGACGTCGGGCGATCGTGCCGAAGCAAGTAGTCGGCGAGGTCGCTCGCACCCGCGATGGAGGCGGACACCACCACCCGGCCCCCTCGATTCGACATCGCAAGAGCCGACAATGCCAACGCTTCGGTGACGGTCACTCCCACCATCAGGGTCCCGTCGCCACCGTCACCGGGCGACGTCGCCTGGGCGGTCGTGGCCGGCGCGCTCACCGACGGCACACCGGGGCATCGGACAGGCCGATGCGCTGGTGGAAATAGTGCTCGATGATCTCCTCGTGCAGCGCCTCCCCATTGAGCGTCGGGATGAAGGCGTCACCGTTGTCCGTCTGAGTCACCAGGCCACGCTCGAGAAGGTCCGCGAAGGAGGACGCGAAGGGCTCCATCGAGACGAGGTCCGCGCCAAACTGCTCCTTGTAGCGTGCCAGACGGATCGGCTGGTTGGCCTTGAAGTTGAATCCCAGTGCCGTGCCAATCGCCTGATGTCCCTCCAAGCGCCGGCCAGGGGCCAGAGGGAGACCTTCCTCCTTCTGCATGAAGTTGGCGTACTTCCCGATATCAATCATGTTGTGGGTCTGGAGGAACTCTTCTCCGCCGCCGGTGAGCCACCCGTAAGCGCCCGGACCAACGGCAAGCATCGTGTCATAGTGCTCCCATTTGTCCTTGGAGGTGCGTGGGATATTTCCGCCTTCGTAGGTTTCGGGTCGGGACCACCATCCGCACGGGCTCGGAGAGTACCCGTCGCCGAGAAGTTCACCCACCGCCACTTCGCGCATGTCGTAGGTTTGATTCAACGATGGGAAACGGCCCTCTTGAATGAGTCGCTCTCGAACGCTGGGATTGTTCCAGACCGCGCGATTACCAATACCCATGTCTTGTCGGTCGGCATTGCGAAGACGGTAAATCGTGATGGTCGGAATGTCGAGATCCGTGAGGATCTCGAAGTCACGCCTCACGCTCTCAGGGGTTTGATAGGGCAGGCCAAA
>JAKDKP010000271.1 GCA_030453285.1 Propionibacteriales bacterium | reverse complement strand
GGCTGACGCGCCGTCATGGGTGCAAACCACTCTCGTCATCTCTTGACAGTGATCGACCTCTGCCTGCAGGATGCAAGGGTTGCTGAATGAGGGCGCGCCGGCATTCGCCGAAGGGGCCATGTCCACCTCGACACCGAAGTGCGCCCATGATCAACCTCGAGAACCTGCGGAAGCGGACCAGGCAACTCGTTCGCTGGCACCACCAGCGCAACTACACCGTCGCTGCACGAATCCGTGCCGCGTTACCGCGGTTCCACGGCCTGAACGATGAGCAGATCCTCGCGCAGCGGTTCATCCTTGCCGACGCCCAACTTCTGCTGGCTCGTGAGGCCGGTTTCGACTCTTGGGCCACGTTCACGTCAGGAGCAACTGAGATGTCCCAGTCAATCCCACAACCGCACCCCAATCCCCCGAACGAGCCGGTCCTCACCGGGGCCGAACCACAACTGTTCGTGTCCGACATCGGTGCTGCCTGCGCCTTCTTCGAACAGCAGCTCGGCTTCACCGTGGTCTTCAGCCATGGGGAGCCGCCGTTCTACGGTCAGGTCCGTCGCGACAGCGTGCGCCTCAATCTCCGTCACGTCGATGATCCGGTCTTCACCGGCGCCGTACGAGAGGATGATCAACTGCTGTCGGCATCAATCACCGTCGAGCAAGTCAAGGCGCTGTACACCGAGTACGTCGCTGCCGACGTCGAGTTCCACCAGACGCTGAAGCGTCAACCCTGGGGCGCCAACCAGTTCGTCGTACGAGATCCCGACGGCAACCTGATCCTCTTCGGTGGTCAGTGAGGGATCGCTCTCGTACGCGGATCTGTCAGTCCCCCGTGTCACGGTCCTGCCATGACCACGGACAGGCAGCCATGGGAGATGACCTTGGAGCAGGTCGTCGATCGTCTCAAGCGGATCGATGCCACGTGGATGCTGGTCGGCAGCGCAGCGACCGCCATCCGCGGGGCAGCCATCGTTCCCGGGGACATCGACATCCTCGTCTCGAGTGGAGATGGAGTTCGAATGGCTGCGGGCCTGCTACCGATCAGGTCCGAGCCATGGCCTGACGAAGATCCGGAGTCGTGGCGCAGCAGTCTCGACCAGCCCGTGCTCACCTGGGTCGATACCACCAAGACAGCTTGGACCTTCGGCCGGTGGATGATCAACAACACCAAGGTGGAACTGGCCAACCGTCAACCTGTGCACCATCGACCAGGTGGGCCAGGCACACGACTGACCGAAACCGATGCCTCGCCGTCACTGGCCAACCACGTCAGGTGGCACCACCGGATCGTGCCCATCGTTCCGGTTGAACTACAGCTCGCCACCATGATCGTCCGCGGGCACCATGGTCGACTGGCCGCAACCCTCACCGGCATTGACCTGACCAGCCTCGACAGTGTGTTGCTGCGACGTGCCTTCGCTGTCAGAGAGATCGACGCCACCGACCCACGGGTTCCGACCACGCTGCACGATCATCTGCGACATCGCAGTTGACCGGGGCATCCGCCTGGCACGTGACGGATGGTTGCGTACAGTATTGGCCGGTGAGCAATCTGAAAACGGATCTGTGGGACCGACTCCATTCGGCACGTTCAACGGTGCTGGACAAGGCCGACGGCCTTCAGGAGTACGATCTCCGACGACCGCTCACATCGTCTGGAACCAATCTCCTTGGTCTCGTGAAGCATCTGGCGGGCGAAGAGTATGGCTACCTCGGCGAAGCCTTCGGACGCGCCCCCGCCGTCCGTCCGAGCTGGTTCCGCGATGATCCCACCACTGAGATCGACATGTGGGCAACCCCTGACGAGTCGGCGGAGGACATCATCAGCACGTTCGCGCAGCCATGCGTCATGCCGACAGGACCATCGAGGAACTGGACCTGGACAGCGGTACGACGTTCCACTTCATCGACGCCTCACCGCGGGACGCGTTGGAGCAGGCGCGGAGCGCCGCCGGAGGTCTCGACGTACGGATCGGAGGCGGCCCGAGCACGATCCGCCAATTCCTGGCCGAGGACCTCGTCGACTTCATGCACATCGTGATCGTGCCGATCGTGCTCGGGCGGGGCGAGTCCTTGTGGGAAGGTCTGGAGTCGCTCGAAGAGCGGTTCGAGGTCGATGCGGTCTCGTCGCCGAGCGGGGTCACCCACATGACCTTCACTCGTGGGTCACGGTGAAGGCTCACCGGTACGCGATCGCCGAGGACCTCGCCCCTGGCGCTGCCTCCGGCGTCTGACAAACGGGTCAGCCGGGTGGTCGGGCCGGTCCAACGACATGGATCTGCTGGCCTTCGGGTAGGGCGAACACGAACTCCCGACGGTGCCACGGCTGGTCGACCGGAGAAGAGACGATCTCCAGCCCGGCGTCGACAGCACGCTGATGGACGATGTCAGTGGCAATCCCGATCTCCACCGTCAGTGCCCCTGTGTCGGTCAGACCTTCGACGGCCGCACTGATATCGATGCCGGGACTTCCCGACCACGGGCCGACTCCCAACCGCGCAAAGGTCGCGGGTTCACCGAGTTGGAAGGCCACGGTCAACCCCAGGACCTGCACCAACCGTCGGCACGTCTCGGGGACATCGAGCACCGCGAGGCTCGTCCGGACGGCCAGGACATCCTGCTCCCCCGCCTCCGACGCCCGCGCCATCACCACCTGCTGCGCAGTGTGGTCGGCGTACACCCGAGGAAGCCTGGCCCGCTCATCGAGCCGTGCCCTCCGCGCAACTCCCAAGGACCTGATGTTCCTGGTGTCGATCCAGGCCTCCACCCCATCAATGCCCGGTTGCGCCAGCAGATGATCAACCACCACCGGTGCGGCCTCGCCCATCAGCCCGCGACCCCAATGATCACCTCGCAGAGCCCAGGTGAGGCCGCGGATCGACGTACCTTGATCAGAGAACAGTCCGATCGTGCCGAGGGCCTCGGCCTGCGAGCGCAGGCGCAGCACCCACGTCCAGCCGCCGCAGGCCGTCAGCTCCTCAGCCAGCCGGGCACGGGTCTCGGCCACGTCGCTCGTCGGGTCTCCTGAGCCGTACGGATACGTCTCGGGATCCGCCAGCATCGCGTGCAGGCTGGCTGCATCCCGGTCCGGATCAAGCGGTACGAGATCGAGGCGTGCTGTCGTCAACGTCTGCATGTCCGGACGCTACCGCCAGTCGGTCCACGAAGGGGATCATCCGAACGCAGCAACGAATCGGTCCCGCAGATCGGTGAGGCGCTCAGCCCGCTCATTGGCAAACACCAGCCGCACGTACGAAGATCCGGACGGCCCCCACCCGTCCATGCCGGTGGCGGCGATCCGGCCCTGACCGAACAGCCGATCGGAGGCTTCGGCACCGGTCAGACCCAGCGCGCCGACATTGATCAACAGCGACCAACCACCGTCGGGTCGTACGACCGGATAGTCGGCCAGTTGATCAAGAATCAGTTGGCACCGCTGCTGCCAGACCTGGGTGGCCCGCGCCACATCAGCGTCGGCATCAGAGGCAACCAGGGCGGCTGCCACTGCCTGCTGAGCGATGCCGACCTGACACACGACGTTGGTCATCCCCACCAGGGCGATGTCGCGCATGATCACTTCCGGTGCCACGACCCAGCCGACCCGCCAACCGATCATCCGCAGCTCCTTCGACGCCGAGCCGACGGTGATCACCCTGCCGCCCAGTTCAGGATGGGCTGCCGGGTTCAGCGGCGGGCGACCGTCGAAGCGGATGCGCTCCATCGCCGCGTCGTACACCACCCACGCCTGGTGTTCGTTCACCGGACCGGCCACGGCGTCAAGATGGGTCTGGTCGAACACCGAACCGGTCGGCATCGCCGGTCCCATCAGCAGCACCACGGCAGTGCGGGGACCGACCGCGGCAGCCAATTCGACCGGATCCGTACGCCAGCCTTGCGGTGTCGGCACGGCCGGCACATGCCGCGGCACCGCACCAACCAACCTGATCCGATTGACCAGACCGGCATAGATCGGATCGGCGATGACGACCTCGTCGCCCGGCTCGGTGCAGGCCAACAGGACATTGAGGATCCCGTTCAGCCCGCCCGCCACGCTCACGCACTCACTGACCGGATCGTACGAACGACCCGAGATCCGGCTCACATGGGCGGCTGCTGCGGAACGAAGATCATGATGTCCCTCGAACGGCAGATAGCTGTTGGCAGCATCCTCGGCAACGGCGTTGCGTGTCGCCTCGACTGCCACGTCCGGCGGTCTCAGGTCGGTGTCCAAATTCTCCAACCGGAGCAACTGGGGATCCGACTCAGCGTCGGCACGGTCCCCCATGATGTTGACCCCAATGCCGGGAATGTGCTGCAGACGACTGACCATGATCAACTCCCTGACTGGACACACTGTCCACTTCAGTAGACATCCTGCCTGCTACATTGGCAACATGGCCTCACGCTCTCCTTCCCCACTGGCCGACAATCTCCGCAGACTGCGAACCGGTCTCGACATGTCGACCGCCGAACTTGCCCGCCGGGCAGGGCTCGCTCGCGCCACCTTGACCCAACTCGAGGCCGGGTCCGGCAATCCCACCCTCGAAACGTTGTACGGCCTCGCAAACGC
>JAKDKP010000270.1 GCA_030453285.1 Propionibacteriales bacterium | reverse complement strand
ACTCCCTGCGTCGCGTCTGATGCCGGTTCGGGTCTCAGGATTCGCCGGAGCCGATTCGACGGGCGATCCGGGCGGTGTGCACGCCGGCGGTGAACCCGCCGTCGATGTTGGTCACCACGACGCCGGCCGCGCACGAGTTCAGCATTCCGAGCAGAGCCGCCAGCCCACCAAAGCTGGCGCCGTGGCCGACAGAGGTGGGGACCGCCACGATCGGCGTCCCGGTCAGACCGCCGACCACCGAGGGCAGGGCGCCCTCCATGCCGGCCACCACCACGATGGCATCGGCCCGGTCGAACTCATCCTTGGCGTCGAGGAGTCGGTGCAATCCGGCCACGCCGACATCGTTGATCCGGATCACGCGCGAGCCGAAGCAGCGCACGGTCAACGCGGCTTCGGCGGCGACACGCTCGTCCGAGGTGCCGGCCGAGATCACCGCCACCGTCCCGTACGGCTTCGGCAACGGCCCCAGCGTCGCGGCGCGCGCCACCTCGTCGACGACCGCATCGGGCCGTTCGCGCGTCACCGCCGACATCGCCTCCGCCGACAGTCGGGTGGCCAGAACTGCCCGATCGGGGTGTGCCCGGCCCAGCTCGCCGAGCAGGGCCACCACCTGCGCCGGTGACTTCCCCGGGCCATAGATCACCTCGGGGTCGCCGGTCCGCTCGGCCCGATCCAGATCCGGCCTGGCCCAGCGCCGAGTCGATCGCCCGTGTTCTGCCGACCGTTCGTGTCCCGTCGTCGGCTCCCGTTCGGCGGACTGCTCTGCCATGTTCGGGTCCTCGGGGTTCTGGTCCTCGGTCCTCATCACCTGCGGCACGATAGTCGGACTACGCTGCGCGGGTGACCACGTACGGATATCTCGGTCCCGAGGCGACCTTCACCCATCAGGCATTGGCTGGTGTGGACGGGTTCGAGTCCGAGGACCAGACGCGGGCCTACCCGGACGTGCTCTCCACCCTGGACGCGGTCCTGCGCGGCGAGGTGGACCAGGCATTGGTCCCGATCGAGAACTCCGTGGAAGGTGGCGTCTCGGCCACCTTGGATCTGCTGGTCAACGGCGATCCGTTGGTGATCATCGGCGAAGTGCTGTTGCCGGTCACCTTCTGCCTGTGTGCCCGTGCAGGCACCACCCTGGACCAGGTCCGGCGGCTGATCACCCATCCCGTCGCCGATGCCCAGGTGCGCGGTTGGCTCGCCGCTCACCTCAACGGGGTGGCGATGGTCCACACCGGTTCGACCGCCGGCGCCGCCGCACAGGTGGCCACCGACGGAGAGCCGGGGGACGCCGCGATCTGCGCACGGATCGCCGCCGATCGCTACGGATTGTCCGTGCTGGCCGAGGGGATCGCCGACAATGCGAGTGCGGTGACCCGCTTCGTGCTGGTGTCCCGTCCGGTTCCCCCGCCTGCGCGGACCGGGGCGGACAAGACCACGCTGGTGCTGTTCCAGCGCGACGACCACTCCGGTGCCCTGTTGGAGATTCTCGAGCAATTCGCCGGGCGCGGGGTGAACCTGTGCCGGATCGAGTCGCGGCCGACCAAGACCGCATTGGGCAGCTACTGCTTCTCGATCGATGCCGAGGGTCATCTCGCCGACGCCCGACTGGGCGAGGCGGTGATGGGACTGCACCGGATCTGCGCCGACGTCCGCTATCTGGGGTCGTATCCCCGAGCCGATGGGCGGCAGACCGAGGTCACCCCGTACACGACGAACGGCAGCTTTGCCGCGGCGCGGCAATGGCTCGATTCCTTGCTGAGGTCGGAGATCACGAGGGAAGCATGATCGTCAACGCTCCCGGTACGACTTCGCACTCGAGGCGGCGCGCGAGGCCGACGTTGTCGCCGTCGAGTTGGACGAGTTGCGGCTCGGCGACCTCGATGATCACCTTGCCGGCCGTCACCCGGTCCAGACCGCCGGCCTGACGGTCTCGTCGGGCCAGCACCTTGGCCACCAGGGACAGTTTCTCGCGCCACGTGCCGGGGGAGGCGACCATCAGGTCGAGTTGCCCGTCGTCGGGACGAGCGTCCGGGATGAGCGGAATGTTGGCCTGCAGGAAGCCGACGTTGCCCACGACCATCACCAGCGCGTTGCGCTGGATGGCACGGTCATCGTCGATGGTGATCCGTGCCGGGATCGGCGGATGGTTCACGTTCCGGGCCGCGGCCACGAAGTAGGCGGCGGAGCCGACCGCCTTCTTGAGGTTTGCTCCGGTGCTGTCCATGATCACCGCGTCGATCCCGATCCCGGCCATCACCGCGAAGTGATCGGGTGGCTCGTCGTCGGCGGTGACCTTGACCAGGTCGATCTGGCGGGGCATTCCGTCGAAGGCGACCCCCAGCGCCTGGCGTTCGTCGAGGGGGATGCCAAGGTTCTTGGCCAGCAGGTTGCCGGTGCCGGCGGGGATAAGTCCGAACGGGATGCCGGTGCCAGCCAGGGCGGCGGTGACGGCCCGAATCGTTCCGTCCCCTCCGGCCGCCAACACCAGGTCGACGTTCTTGCGTACGGCGTTGGCGGTCATTTCAGTGCCCGGGTCGTCGACGGTCGTCTCCAACCACAGCGTCCTGGTGTACGAGCGCTTGGCCAACTCGTACTCCACGTGGCGACGGAAGGTGACCCAGTCCTGCACCTTCGACGGATTGTGGATCACCGCACACCGCTTCTCGACCTCGAGGGCGATCGGCTTCGGGGCTGGCATCCAGGCCAGGTCGCGCCAGGTCTGTGGCAGGACCCGTACGTCGGCGATGATCAGTGACAGCGACGCCACCGCTGCGCCCAGGAGCAATCCGCCGACAAGATCGGAGAACCAGTGGGCCGACATCCACCAGCGGTTGATCCCGACAATCAGGACGATGCCGACTCCACCCAGCATCCACAGCCGCCGGACCGGGCGCGATTCGCGGGTCGAGGTGAGGGTTGCGCCGACCATGATCACCGCCATCGTGGCGGCAAGCACATGACCCGATGGATAGGCGAAGCTGGTGCCGGAGATCGCCTCCACCATCTGCTCGGGGCGTGGTCTGGCGACCACCCGGCGCAGGAGGAAGGAGGCGCCCCCACCGATGGCGACGGTGAGCACCAGCGCGGCGGAGAGATTGCGAAGTCGCCGCCGGCTCGCCCACCACGCCGTCGCCAGCAGCGCCACGTACACCACGAGGGGGTGGGTGATCATGGCGAACGCCGACAGCACCTGACCCAGCGGGGACAGTGCCGCCACCGGCGGGGCCAGGATCCGACGGTCGAAGGGCGCCATCCAGTGGGTCTCGACGGTGGCCAGAGTCCACACGATGAAGCCGAGCACCAGCGCAGTGGTGATCAACAGCGCGGAGCGCGAGGGTGGTCGGCGGGCCATGGCCTCCAAGGTAGGTGATGAGGTGCCGCGCCCCTGCCTGATGAGATGTCATCTGGCTCACACCCCACCAGGCTGTCGTCACTGTGCCTGCCACCACGCAACGGTCTCGGCGATCGCGTCTGCCAGAGGTGTCGGCGCGAATCCGAAACGCCGCTGCCCCTCGGAGGAGTCGAGCACGAACGGCTTGGTGAATTGGTAGGCGGTCTCGGCCAGTTCGCGGGCGTCGGTGTTGACCAGGCCGAGTGCATGCAGCAGCCACGCGGGAATGACGCTGAGCTTCGGGGTCGGCGCCCGCCCGACGGTGGTGATCAACTCGGCCAGTTCGCGCCAGGTCACCGGCGGCGCGGTGGGCGCGTGGACGACCTGGCCCCACAGCGCTTCGTCGGTGGCGGCGATGATCATGGCGCGGGCATAGTCGGGCACGTAGGTGAACGAGTGGGGCTGCCGGGTCGACCCCACCACCCACACCCGCTCCCCCTTCAGCAGGGCGGGGATGAGTCGTTCGCCGGCATGCGCGGTCCGTACGTGGGGACCGAAGAAGTCCGAGGCCATCACGCTGACGGTGGCGGCACGGTGGGCCAGCCGAGCCTTGATCAACTCCGTACGCACCCCCAGCTTGCCGGTGCTGGCGGTGCGTGGGGTGTCCTCGGTGATCGGGCCGGTGAGGTTCTTCCCGTACGCGTACAGGCTCTCGGGAAAGACCACAACGGCATCGGCCTCGGCTGCTGAGTCCAGCACGACCTGTTCGGCGGCAGGCAGCTTCGTTCGCCACTCCTCGGCGGTGTAGGCGGCGTGGATGCAATGGAAGATCGCACTGGCTCTGGTGAAAGCTTCCTCGACCGCACGCGGGTCGGACACGTCGACCGATCTGCGCTCGATGAGGGGATGGACCGGTCCGCTGCCGGAACGGGTGAGCAGGCGGACCGGTGTGCCGGCCGTGGCGAGTTGGGTGGCGACGGTTCGGCCGACCGGGCCCGCTCCGGTGACGATGGCGGTGTTCATGCACGACTCCTCGGGGATTAGAGAGCACTGCTCTCGTTATGTGATGAGCCCATGATGCAAGGTGGAGGGTTCATAATGCAAGAGCAGTGCTCTCGTTGTGCGATGATGGAGCTCGTGGGGAGTCGTACAACCAGACGTACGATCCGTACAACCAGCAGCTGCGCTGACCGAGGGCGGCAGAGGTGATCAACGCTCACAGACGTTGACACTGCTCACGTCCGACACCGAT
>JAKDKP010000269.1 GCA_030453285.1 Propionibacteriales bacterium | reverse complement strand
CGGGGGCCGGGGGGGTGTTTTGCCCCGGGGGCTAACCCGTTTTTTCTGGGCCTAACCCCCCCGGCCCCCCCGGGGTTGGGGGGGGGGGGCCGTCGGCGTTTCTCCCCGGCGCAGTGCCGAGGTCGGGGCACGAAACACCTGTCCACCACAGCGTCGGACGCGGTTGTCGAGCGGCTACAGGGGCAGGATGGTACGCATGAGTGAAGTCACCCCCGTGGCGCCGGACACGATGACGTGGTTGCGTGATCTGGTCGCCATCGACACGACCAGCCGCCATTCCAACCGTGCGCTGATCGATCTGGTGGCCGAGCGCCTTGCTGCGCTCGGGCTGGAACCCCACGTACGACCTTCCGACGACCAGCCCGAGAAGGCGAACCTGATCGTCACGATCCCGGCCGCCGACGGTGCGGTGACCGGTGGAGTGGTGCTGTCGGGTCACACCGACGTGGTCCCGGTCGACGGGCAGGACTGGTCGACCGACCCGTGGACGGTCCACCTCCGTGACGGGCGCCTGTACGGGCGGGGCACGGCCGACATGAAGGGCTTCATCGCCAGCGTGTTGGCCGCGATGCCCGCCATGCAGGCCGCCGACCTGGCCGAACCGATCCATCTGGTCCTCAGCTACGACGAGGAGGTCGGCTGCCTCGGCGGAGCCCAGATCACCAAGGACCTGGCCGATCTGGGTCTCGCCCCCGACCGATGCCTGGTCGGTGAACCCAGCAGCCTGCGGGTGATCGGCGGCCACAAGTCGATCAACGTCGTCGAGGTGAGGTTCACCGGTGTTGCCGCGCACTCATCGTTGACCGACCAGGGCGTGAACGCGATCGAGTACGCCGCCGAACTGGTCTCTGCCGTCCGCGCTCGCGCCGACCGCTGGCGGACCGACGGCCCGTACGACCCGGCCTATCTGGTGCCGCACACCACTGCCTCGGTCAACATGATCAGTGGTGGGGCAGCCCAGAACATCGTCGCCGACACCTGCGGAGTCACCTTCGAGTTCCGCACCATCGCCGCCGACGATCCCGCCGAAACGATTGCCTGGATCGACGGTCTCGCCGACGACCTGCAACAGCGGATGCGTGCCGAGCAGCCTGGTGCTGCGGTCGACGTCGACGTGCTGGTCGGCGTCCCGGGGCTGGAGACCGCGGCGGCGTCACCGGCCCGTACGCTCGGGGTCGCGATCGGCGGCCTGGCCAGCGCGGACAAGGTCACCTACGGCACCGAGGCCGGGCTCTTTGCTGCCGCCGGCGTCGACACCGTCGTCTGTGGTCCCGGCGACATCGCCCAGGCTCATACGCCCGACGAGTTCGTCGAGGTGTCCCAACTCGAGGCGTGCGACGAACTGATCGCCGCCCTGATCACCGAACTGTCCACCAGCATCCCGACCACCACCACGACCACTGCCGCCCAGCGGCCCTTGCCCGAGAGTGACCGCCGATGACCAGTCCTGTGACCGATGCGCTGTCCCCCGAGCAGCGGGCTCGTGCCCGGCGGGCCGTGGTCGCTGCCTCGCTCGGCAACGCCCTCGAATGGTTCGACATCATCGTGTACGGCTTCCTGGCCACCACGATCGCCAAGCTGTTCTTCTCCGGCCCGGCCACCGACAAGGGCACCGTCACCGGGCTGCTGCTGACCTTCGCCACCTTTGCCCTGTCGTACGTCATCCGGCCGTTCGGCGCGGTGGTGATCGGCAACATCGGGGATCGGAATGGACGCAAGGCCGCGTTGACCATCACGATCGGCCTGATGACCTTGGGCGTGGCGATCATGGCCTTCGCCCCCACGTACGCGACGGTCGGCGCGTTGGCGCCCTTCATCATCCTGCTGTCCCGGCTGATCCAGGGATTCTCCGCCGGCGGCGAGTTCGGGTCGGCAACCGCCTTCCTCACCGAGAATGCCGCCAACCGCAAGGCCTTCTACGGATCATGGCAGGTGGCTACCCAGGGCATCTCGATGCTGCTGGCCGGCGCCTTCGGGTTCGCCCTCAACACCATGATCAGCCCCGAGGCGTTGGAGAGCTGGGGTTGGCGGGTGCCGTTCATCTTCGGCATCCTGATCGGCCCGGTGGGGTGGTACATCCGCACCCAGATGGACGACACCCCCGAGTTCGCCAACGCCGAGAAGTCCGCAGCGCCCACCCTTGAGGTGCTGGCCCGGCACTTCGGTCGGATCCTCACCGCCGCGGCCTGCGTCGGCGTGGCGACCATGTCGGTGTACCTGATCACCTACCTGCCGACCTTCGCGATCAAGAATCTGCAGCTCGCCCCTTGGTCGGGCTTCGTCGGTGCTTTCGTTGCCGGCTGTGTCACCTTCGTGCTGTCTCCCTTCATCGGCATGCTGGCCGACAAGGTGGGCAGCGTGACGGTGATGGTGCCGACCGCAATCATCGGGTTCGTGCTGGCGTACCCGATGTTCCTGCTGGTCGTCAGCACGCGGTCGATCACGGCCCTGATCGCGGTCGAGATCGTCCTCGGTGTCCTGATGGCGTTCTACTTCGCCCCCTTGCCGGCACTGATGTCGTCGCTCTTCCCGACCCGGGTGCGCACCAGCGGAATGTCCATCGCCTACAACATTGGCGTAACGCTGATGGGTGGCCTGGCGCCGCTCGTGCTGGCCGCGCTGGTGGAGTACTTCTCGCTGATGTCGCCGAGCTACTACTACATGCTGATCGCGGTCATCTCCGTCGGTGGGCTGGTGATCGCCAGGAAGCAGTTCGGGGAACGCTGACCGACGCGGGAGCGGGCGCCATGTCTTGACGCGGCCCGGCTGGCAGGGAAGAGTTTGCCAACAATGCCGGGTCTGTCAACGATGACGACCGATGGCATCTCGAGGAGACGACGATGAAGCGACGCACCGTGTTGGGAATGTCCGTGGCCACAGCAGCAGCCCCCTTTCTGTCGAGTTCGGCACTGACGAACGCGCCGCAGGCAGCGGCCACGCCGAAGCCAGCGGGGGCGGCGATCCGGACCGAGCATTGGACCCAGGCCCGCCACTTCGCCAAGGGTCGACGTGCGGGCCTGAAGCCGGGCAGCGGTGAGGAACTCGTGCTGCACCGCAACCGGGTGGGCGCGGGGGCCTATACCGACCCGTTCAACAAGGTGACGCGCTCGTACCATACTGGCACCTGGACCTCCCACGTGGTCGAACTCGACTTTCCCGGTGACGAGGCGGTCGTGTCATGGAATGCAACCACGCCGACCGGCACCTTCATCGAGGTCGTCTTTCGCGGGCGCAAGGCCGACGGCACCTGGACCACGTGGTACGTGATGGGGCGGTGGGCCTCTGGCAACGACTTCGACGGTGGCGACATCCACCGCACTTCGGTTGATGATCAGAACGACGACGACGCCGCGATCTACACCGACACCTTCTCGGTCCGTAAGGCTCGGGAGATCGGCGCCTACCAAGTCCGCGCCACACTCCACGACCCTCCGGGATGGACGCAGAGCCCCAGCCTGGACGCGATCTCGGTGATGGTCAGTGAGTACCAGGCCGAGCAGGTCAATCCGGTCACCAGCGCTCGTACGCTCGACGAGGCGGTCGAATTGGCTGTACCGCCGTTCGCCCAGAACACCCACCGCGGCGACTATCCAGAATTCGGTGGCGGCGGTCAGGTGTGGTGTTCGCCGACCTCGAGTTCGATGGTGATCTATCACTGGGGACGCAAGGTGCCGGCCGACGAGTTGTCTGCCATCAGTTGCCCGGCCGGTGATCCGCAGGTCGACTACGCAGCGATCAACTGCTGGGACTACACCTACGAGGGATCGGGGAACTGGCCGTTCAACACCGCGTACGCGCATCGCTTCGGGTTGGACGCCTTCGTGACCCGGCTGCGGTCCCTGGCCGAGGCCGAGCGGTTCATCGAGGCGGGCATTCCGTTGATCATGTCGTTGAACTGGGCCGAGGAGGAGATGCCCGAGGCCGGCTACGGGTCGGACGGCCACATCATGGTGCTGATCGGCTTCACCGCCGATGGTGATCCGATCCTCAACGATCCGGCCGCAAACAGCAATGACAACGTACGCAGTGTGTACACCCGTAAGAACTACGAGAAGGTGTGGCAGAAGGCCACTCGCGGCGTGGTGTACGTCTATCGTCCAGCGAACCATCCACTGCCGCCGAGCATGCCTGGCCTGACCAGAAACTGGTGACGACATTGCTACCACTCACCGAGCGGATGACGCGGGAAATGGTGTGATGACACATTATGGCTCCCCGCATGGAATGGCTGCCTGCTCGCAATTGTGGAGACTGGTTGTCCGTTTCTGAAGGTGGATCGCCCCGGTGCAGGAGTGGTGTCATGGCGGTCGCTTGCCCCTGCCCCGTACACTCGACAAGACGTAGAGTGTCGGTGATGCTGTTCGGCGCGATCGCCCCGGATTCGTAGCGCTGGAGCGGACTCGCCTGCGGCGGCCCCGCGCGTGCCGGTGGCCGTGGTTGGTCGAGGGTGGGTGGTCGGGTTGTTGGGCCGCAGGAGAGTCTCGTGCGGGATGAGGAGGGGCCCACATTTGGTTGTGTGGGCTGCACCCCATTGCTAGGATTTGCGGCATACTCGATATGCAGTGATGACCCCGAGCTGGGC
>JAKDKP010000268.1 GCA_030453285.1 Propionibacteriales bacterium | reverse complement strand
CCGATCGTGGTGCGCACCGCGACGGCGGGAGAGAAGGTCACCACCCTCGACGACGTGGTCCGCACCTGCGATCCGGCCGATCTGTTGATCACCGACGACTCCGGACCGATCGGTCTGGCGGGGGTGATGGGCGGTGCCAGCACCGAGATCGACGCCGACACCACCGAGGTGGTGATCGAGGCCGCCCACTTCGATGCGATGACGATTGCCCGCACCTCACGTCGGCACAAGTTGTCCTCGGAGGCCTCGCGGCGCTTCGAAAGGGGTGTCGACCCCAACGCCACCCATGCGGCGGCGCTCCGGGCGGCCGATCTGCTGGTCGAGTTGGCCGGCGGGACCAAGCAGTCCGACCAAACCATCTCCGGTGTGGTGGCGACGCCCGCCCCGGTCACGATGGCGGCGGACCTGCCCAGTCGAATCCTGGGGACCGAGGTGTCGTCCGAGCGAGTGATCGAGCTGCTCACCGCGATTGGCGCCGGGGTGGAGCGGGGGACCGATGGCGAGCTTGTCGTCACCCCGCCGACCTGGCGTCCCGACGTCACCGATCCGTACGACCTGGTCGAGGAGGTCGGCCGCCAGGTCGGCCTGGACGCCATCGAGCCGCGGTTGCCGGTGCCGCCGGCCGGCCGCGGATTCACTCGCGCTCAGCGGGCCCGGCGAGCCCTGTCTGCTGTACTGCCGGTGGCTGGATTCACCGAGGTGATCACGTTCGGCTTCAGCTCCGAGGCCGATCTGGACGTGCTCGGGATCGGCGCCGAGGACGAGCGCCGTCGTACGGTCCGGCTGGTCAATCCGCTGGCCGAGACCCGGCCCTACCTGCGCACCACCTTGCTGCCGGGACTGATCGAGGCGGCGCTGCGCAACATCAGCCGCAGCATCGATGACCTGGCGTTGTACGAGGTGGGCTCGGTCTTCCTTTCGCGTCCAGGTGCCCCGGCTGCGCCGCGTCCGCCGGTCGATCGGCGACCGGCCGATGAGGAGGTTGCCGGGTTCGCCGCCGCCCTGCCGGACCAACCGCGCCACGCCGGGGCCGTGCTGACCGGTGCCTGGCGGCCGGCGGGCTGGGCGGGACCGGCGGTACCGGTGGACTGGACCCACGCCGTGCGCTTCGTCGAGACGATCGCCGAGGCATGGGGCGCTCGGCTGGAGCGGTCGGCCGCTCAGTTCGCGCCGTGGCATCCGGGGCGTTGCGCCGCCTTCAGTGTCGACGGCGCCGTTGTCGGTCATGCCGGTGAGCTGCACCCCGCGGTCGTGGCGGCGACGGGGCTGCCGGACGGAGCCTGTGCGGCAGAGATTGATCTTGATGTGCTGCTGGCGCGGACGCCGGAGCGTGAGGACATCACGAGGCTGGTTTCATACCCGGTCGCCAAGGAGGATGTCGCCTTGGTGGTGGACGCATCCGTTCCGGCCGCCGCGGTCGAGCAGGCCCTGCGGTCGGGGGCGGGTGAGCTCTTGGAGTCGCTACGCCTCTTCGACGTCTACACCGGGGACCAGGTCGGTGCCGGCAAGAAGTCCTTGGCGTACGCCCTGCGATTCCGCGCTGCCCGTACGCTCACTGACCGCGAGGCGGCCGAAGCCAGGGATGCCGCGGTCGCGGCCGCTGTCCAACAGGTGGGTGCGGCGCAACGTGTCTGACCCGGCCTGCCTGGAGGCAGCGGTCCGCCGTCATCACGCCCTGCTCCAGCGGTGGCTCGCCGACGGCGATCGGGAAGCACTGGTCGAGTTCTGCGCGGCCCATCACGAAGACTTCGTGCTGGTGACGGTGTCGGGTGACCTGGTTCCCGGCGCCGTGCTTGCCGAGGGACTTGGCGGTGCCGGCGGCTCGTCGCCGGATCTGATCATCGAGATCGGCCAGGTGTGTGCTGTCTCGCCGACGGTGGTGCACTTCCTGGAGACGCATCGGCAAGGGGCGAGTGCGAGTTCGGTCAGGCGTGTCACGGCCGTGATCGAGTCCGGCGCCTGGCTGCTCGTGCAGGAGACCGCCGTCCCCTGACGCGCATGCATGATTATGCACTCTGTGGCATACTTATGTTCATGAGTCTCAGGGTAGCCGTGGCCGGAGCCACCGGATACGCCGGCGGTGAGGCCCTGCGCCTGCTGCTGGGACATTCCGGCGTCGAGGTGGGTGCGGTCACCGCTGGCAGCAGCGCGGGCAGTCGACTGGGCGAGCACCAGCCACACCTGAGTCCGCTGGCCGATCGGGTGGTGGCACCGACCACGGTTGACGAGCTCGCCGATCACGACGTGGTCATCCTGGCCCTGCCGCACGGCGCCTCGGCCGAGGTGGCCGCCGCCCTCGACGCGGATGTGGTGGTGATCGACTGTGGCGCGGACTTCCGGTTGGTCGACCCCGCTGCCTGGCAGCAGTTCTACGGCAGTCCGCATGCCGGCACCTGGCCGTACGGACTGCCCGAGCTGCCCGGCCAACGAGATCGACTCGCCGGCGCCACCAGGATCGCGGTCCCGGGCTGCTATCCGACCACCGCAACGCTGGCCCTGATGCCGGCGGTGAGCAGTGGGTTGACCACGGCCGAGGACGTGGTCGTGGTGGCCGTCAGTGGCCCCAGTGGTGCGGGGAAGGCACCCAAGCCGAACCTGCTGGGTGCCGAACTGATGGGGTCGTTGAGTGCCTACGGCGTCGGCGGCGGCCACCGACACACTCCCGAAATCGTGCAGAACCTCACGGCGGCCGGGGCGAGTGATCCGCGGGTCTCCTTCACACCGGTGCTGGCCCCGGTGCCACGCGGCATCCTGGCCACCTGCACCACCGTCGCCGTTGACGGAGTCACTGTCGAGCAGGTGCGTGACGCCTACCAGGAGGCGTACGCAGAGGAGCCGTTCGTGCACCTGTTGCCCGAGGGGCAGTGGCCCCATACCCAGCACGTGATCGGCTCCAACCACGTCCACCTGCAGGTGAGTCTCGACGAGGCCGCGGGACGGATCGTTGCCGTGGCAGCGTTGGACAATCTGACCAAGGGGACCGCCGGTGGGGCCGTGCAGTGCCTCAATCTGAGCCGAGGACTGCCGGAGACGACGGGGCTCACCGGTCTAGGAGTGGCCCCGTGACCGCCTGGGAACTGCGCCGACATGACAACGAGTTGGGCCTGGCCCAGCTCCCACCCGAGGCCTCCGTGCCGACGTGGTCGTACGGGCATCGTGACGACAGTCCGTTGTGGAGTGTCACCCGAACTCCCGACGAACTGAGCATCCTGTGTGACTGGGCCGACGTGCCGGGCACCGTGCACAGCGTCGGACCGCTGACCGTGTTCAGCGTGGAGGGTCCGCTCGATCACGCCCTGACCGGGGTGCTGGCCGGGCTGCTCGAGCCGCTGGCCGCCGACGGGGTCTCGATCCTGGCGCACTCCACCTATGACACCGACTGGATCCTGGTGCCCAGCCCGCAGGCCGATCGGGCCGTACGGATCTGGTCCGAGGCCGGTCACACCATCACCGACACGATCGAAGGCGAAGCATGAGTACCACCACACCCGTCGGGTTTGTCGCCGCGGCGACCACGGCCGGCCTCAAGGCTTCGGGCAAGCCCGATCTGGCCCTGGTCCGCAATCTCGGCCCCGAGTTCGCCGCCGCCGGCGTCTTCACCAGCAATCGGATCAAGGCTGCTCCGGTGGTGTGGTCCGAGCAGGTGGTGGCCGACGGGCGGTTGGAGGCGGTCATCCTCAATTCCGGTGGCGCGAATGCCTGCACCGGCCCCGACGGCTTTGCCGACACCCACCGTACGGCCGAAACCGTCGCCCAGCGCCTCGACATCGGCGCCATCGACGTGGCCGTGTGCTCGACCGGGCTGATCGGGCTGCGGCTGCCGTTGGACAATCTCCTGGCCGCGGTGCCGACCGTGGTTCGTGGCCTGTCCGAAGGTGGGGGACAGGCAGCGGCCGAGGCGATCATGACGACCGATTCGGTGCCCAAGCAGGCCGTCGTCCGGCGGGACGGGTGGAGTCTTGGCGGGATGGCCAAGGGCGCAGGCATGCTTGCGCCCGGACTGGCGACCATGCTCGTCGTGCTCACCACCGACGCCTCAGTGGCCCCTGTTGATCTTGATCAGGCGCTGCGCAGGGCCACCCGGACGACGTTCGATCGAGCCGACTCCGACGGGTGCATGTCCACCAACGACACGGTGTTGATCATGGCCAACGGTGCGTCGGGGCAGACGCCGGAACGAGAAGGGTTCACCGAAGCGCTGCGTGAGTTGTGCGCCGACCTGGCCGCTCAACTGATCGCCGACGCCGAGGGGGCCGCACACGAGATCGCCATCACGGTACAGAATGCCGCCACCGAGGACGAGGCGGTCACCGTCGGCCGTGCCGTGGCGCGCAGCAATCTGTTCAAGTGTGCGGTGTTCGGCGGCGATCCCAACTGGGGTCGGGTGTTGTCGGCGGTCGGCACCACCGACGCCGCCTTCGAACCCGACGCCATCGACGTGGTCTTCAACGGCGTGCAGGTGTGTCGTGCCGGGGGGATCGGGGAGGACCGCGCCGGGGTCGACCTGTCCGGTCGTCACGTCGACCTCGTCATCGACCTGCCCGCGGGTGAGCACCGGGCCCCCATCCTCCCCAACGACCTGACGTACGCCT